>JAUYGP010000342.1 GCA_030690515.1 Giesbergeria sp. | reverse complement strand
TGCTGACAACCACCAGCAGTTCTAGCAGCGTGAAGCCGCGGGATGGGCGCATCAGGCGCCGCACGGCCTTGCGGTGGCAGGGGCGTCCCCTGTGGAGGCCAAGGAACGGCGGGCAGTGCACGACCGTGGGAGCCCCATGCTCACTGCCAGCTGCCAATGTCGGCATCCTTGCCCTCGCCGCCCGACTGGCCGTCGGCGCCGAACGACATCACATCGATCTCGCCTTTCACGCCGGGGCTCAGGTACTGGTAGGGGCGGCCCCAGGGGTCGTTGGGCAGCTTCTCCAAGTAGGGCTTCCAGTTCAGTGGCTGCGGGCCGGTCGTGGGCTTGGCAATCAGGGCCTGCAGGCCCTGCTCGGACGAGGGGTAGCGCTGGTTGTCCAGGCGATAGAGCTTGAGCGCCTGCATGAGGTTGGTCACATCGGTACGCGCCGCTGTGGTGCGGGCGTCGTCGGCGCGCTCGAGCACATTGGGCACGATCAGCGCGGCCAGTACGCCAATGATGACGAGCACCACCATCAGCTCAATCAGGGTGAAGCCCCGGGCCAGGCGTTGGCGTGCGTGGCAGGCGGAAAAAACGGGGTGGATCATGTTCACAGGCAATCGGTTGGGTGCAACGGGCCATCCCGTGCATCGGGTGAATGATAATCGTGTGATGGTGACCAATTCACACAGTCTCTGGGGCGTACGCTTGACCACCCTGGCTATATGGGCCCTGGCGGCCGCCAGCGCGGCCTATTGGGGTCTGCGCCTGTCGGTCGGCACCCCCGGCTCGGCCGCACCCGCCGTGTCATCTGCCACCGTGGCGCCCGACGCCCAGGCCATGGCTCGCCTGCTGGGTGCCGTGGTTGCCCCCGTGCCCGTGGCGGCGGCTTCGAGCCGGTTTGCTCTGGTGGGCGTGCTGGCCGGGCGCAACAGCGGCGGCGGTGCGGCGCTGATTGCCGTGGACGGCAAACCGGCAAAGCCCTACCGCGTGGGCTCGGCCATCGATACGGGCTTGGTTCTACAGTCGCTGGGGCCCCGCCAGGCCCACCTGGGTGCCGCGGCAGAGGGGCCTGCTGCGCTGACGCTGGAGATGCCGCAGCGCAAGTGAGCGCGGGGGCGGGTCAGTACGCTCCAAGGCATGGACAAGAGCCGGTGGCTTTGAATGCCATGCATAGCGCTCGTAATTGGCGCAGGACACCCCGGCGGGCGCCGCGCAGTCGTTCAAATGGCCCACGTCAGACCATAAACCCAAGATTCGCCGGGTAATCTGGCCGTCCTGCGGCTTCTCCGAAATGGACGATGTTGGGCAGGATGCTGCTGATTTCGCTGTTTTCCACGCCAAACCATTTCGCCAGGGTGGCGGCATATTGATCCACCGAGGTGGACGGCAGCAGCCGCCCCTGGCCCACGTGCCACTGGTCGTCAGGTGCGGTGGTGTTGGTGATGCTGACGGGTGGGGGTGCGCCATAGAACGCTTTTCCCCGGACGGCGCCCCCTACCACCAGGTGGTGGCTACCCCAGCCGTGGTCTGACCCATCGCCATTGGAACTGAGGGTGCGGCCAAAATCGGATGCGGTAAAGGCCGTCACCTTGTCGGCCACACCCAGTTCCACGGTGGCGTTGTAGAACGCGGTCAGGGCTTCGCTGACGCGCTGCATCAGCACGGGCTGTTGGGATATGAGGTTGTCATGGAGGTCGAATCCCCCGAGCGACACCATGAACACCTGGCGTTGGCTGCCCAGGGTGCTGCGCGCGCCGATCAGGCGGGCCACCATCTTGAGCTGGTCTGCCAGCGAATTGCCCGTGGGGAAGGCGGTGGCGAGCGTGACACCGGCCAGTCCGGCGGTGATTTGCGTTTCGGCCGAGACGGCGCGGCCCGTGACGCGGTTGTATTCGTTCTCCAGCACCTGCGTGCGGGGCTGCTGGATCAGTGCGGTCAGGGCACCGCGAACCGCTGCAGAGCCATACACATTGTTTTTCACGCCATTGATGGCAATAGCTCCTCCGGTGCTCACCTGGTATTGCAGCGCTGAACTACCCGAAAGGAAAACCGCGTTGCCGGTGACCGACATGCAGGTGAACAACGAGTTGCCATTGGACGACAGTGTGAGATCGCCGATTTTCCCGCCCCAGCCTACGGTCGAACCCTCGGGCGACGACGACTGCCACACGGACTGCTGGTCGTTGTGAGAAAAGAGCTTGGGGGGCAGCGGAAACCTGGTGCGGTCGGCACTTTTGTACTGATCGCGGGTGAGCGGGACCACCAGCGGCCCCACGTTGAGCTGCACGGCAGCAACGCCCTGGTTGAAGAGGCTGGTCAAACCAGTCATCGCCGGGTGCAACGCGTATTGCCGCGCGTTGGGTAAGGGCACCGTGGGCTGGAGGAGCGTGGGGGTGAGGGCAGCCTTGGACAGGGCGATGCCCCCGGCAGTTTGTCCGGGGCCACCGCCCCGGATCGTGCTGTAGCGGTCGTAGCTGTCGTCGTCGTAGGTGATGACCGTGTTGGCGTAGTCATTGCCGCCATTGAGAAAGACGCAGACCAAGGCCTTGTAGTCGGTGGCAGTGAATGCCGCCGCTTCGCCGATGGCCGCCAGGTTCAGCGCAAAGGGCAGGGCCGTGCCCGCCAGACCCAATTGGCTGGCGCGGCGCAAAAAAGCACGGCGGGTATGGAGTTGCGGCTGGAGAAGATGCATGGCGGCGCTTCTTTACTTCTGGATGAGATATTCGGCCGAGGCCATGACGAGAAAAATGGCCGCTGCCACCCGGTTGAGCTTCGCGCTCTCGGTGCTGGAGGCGGTCACGTTCGACGTCTTGAGTGCATCCGAAATGAGCTTGACCGTTGGGGCAGAAAGCTGGCCAGCGCACATCAGCAGGTTGATGCGCGCCACCAGTGCGTCCGGATCGGTGACCAGTGCCAGCTCGTTGGCATAGCTGGCGGTGATGTCGTAGCCCCTGAGTTCGGAGGTGCCATTGTTGGGCCGGTCGGGCGCACTCACATAGATGCCATTGCGGATGACGCCCTGGATGTAATTCAGATAGCCACCGACGCTGCTCTCGTTGACCAGCTGGAATTCGGGGGCTACCGCGCCTGTGCTGGCCAGCGCCGTGGAGGGCGGCACATAGCCCGGACGGTAGAAGTTGAAGACCGAGGGCGAGCGCAAGGGGCTCTGGCCCAACTGGCTGCCGGCGTTGCTCAGGTTTCCGATCTTCCAGGAGTTCTGGGCAGACCGGATGCCAAAGGTTCGACCCCATTGCACAAGGCGCAGCAAGGGCTCGCGCAGCTTGCCGAATAGAGGGTCGGTCAGGCCCATAGGCGAACGCGCCTCATCGTCCAGCAAAATCGTCTTGATGACGGCCCGCAAGTCGCCGCGAACCCCCGCGCCATTGTTGTTGAAGGCTGCCGTCACGCGGCTGACATAGGCAGCAGAAGGATTGCTGGTGACCAGACGCTGGATGAGCTGGCGTCCGATGAACGGGCCGACGTTCGGGTGGTTGAAGAGGGTGTCGAGCGCGATCTGCATCGCAGCGGCGCCCGGGGTGTTGGCCGCAATCGTGGTGTTCAGAAAGCGCGACTCCAGGGTTGAATGCCGCGAGGCATTGAGTGCCATGGGTAAGCGCACATAGTGCAGGCTCGGCACATTGCGCGTTGTACCGGGTACATTGGTCGGCTGGTTTTGCGACTGGTCGTAGTCATAGCCCGTGAAAACCCGTGCCAGGTGGGTGATGTCGTTCTGCGTGTAGCTGTCGATGGTCGCGCCGCTGCTGTCGCGCCGGGGGGTGCCGTCGGGGTGGAGGTCGACCAACCCGATGGTGAAGAGCTGCAGCACCTCGCGCGCATAGTTCTCATCGGGCTGGCGGCCTGTGGCGGGGTTTTCCTTCTGGTTGCCGCGCGTGTTCAGGTAGTAACCCATGGCAGCGTTCAGCGTCACGTCCTCCAGCAGCTTGCGGTAGTTGCCGAAGGCGTTGACCACGAGTTGATCCCAGTAGTGGGCCAGGGCATGGCTGCGCCAACTGATGTCCACGCCATTCAGGGAGACTACAAAGATCTCGGACAGTGCCAGCGCCACCCGCTTGCGCACCGCATCGGGCGACGTCATGAGTTGGTGCCAGATCATGTAGTCACCCTGGTAGTTGTTGTCGTAGTAGGCGGTGTCGCTGCTGATGGTGGCGTAGCCTCGCAGGGTGAGCCAGTCCCAGCCCGTCATGCCGGGAGCCGTGTTGAACTGGGATTCCAGCCACGCCTCATAAGTGGTGCTGCGCAGGGCAGCGATGTCTGCCGTAGAAGCTGAAAACTGGGCCTGCAACAGAAAGCGGGCTGCCTCCTCGTCGTTGAAAGGGCCGCCTGCACTGAACACTGCATCGGCAAACTGGGCCAGGCTACCCACGTTCACCACCACGTTCCCGCTGGCGGGGCCCAGCACCAGCACATGGTCTTGATAAATACCCAAGTAATGCTGCGTGCCAGGGTAATAGCGGTAGATCAGGCCGTCGGCCGTCTGGCTGGTCTCGTGGGTACCGAACAGGCTGGGAAATCGGAGTTCGGCCCAGTCCATCAACTCGTCGGGTGTGGGTACGCGTGACGCCCGCTGCACCGACTGCCCACGGCCCGTCCCGGGTGCAATTGCACGGGTTCTGGACACCTGCCCGGTGGACAGCAATGGGGAGAGGGGCGCACTTTTGGGTGCGTACATCGCCTGCGGCGGCGGGGCACCTCCGCCGCCGCAGGCGCTCAGCAGGCTGGCCCCCATCGCAGCGGTGGTCATGAGGGGCACGGAGGTGGTGGCAAGAGCCTCGGACGCCGCAGGGGCTGCCAGGGGGGGGGCGGCCGTGGGAGCCTGGGACATGGAGGCCTTTCTGGAAAATCGCGCTGCAAATCCGACAAAAACTGGTCTCGCTGGGGTCGATTTTGGCGAAACCTACGGTTTTCGTTTTCGACGCCCTAAGCCCGACAGGCTCCTAGGGATTCGATCACTGCGTGGTGGGGCGCTGCAATGATTTGCCGGTGACAAAGTGTGAGGAGTTGCGCGCTCGCCACGTTGGCAGGGGCGCGGCGGAACGATGCGGTTGCGGGGTATCGACCTCAGTATGGGCCAGGCACCCGGTGGGGCGCCGCCCGAGCCCCGACAGAGCAACCGTTCCCGGAGCGTGTCACCCGTTGTTGTTGTTGTTGTTGTTGTTGTTGCTGCTACTGCTACGGCTCTTGTCCCGTTCCTTGGCGGGGAGCTGGCCCGGCAGCGTGAGAAACAACCCCGCCGTCCCCAGCATCACCAGTTGCGTATCGCGGCTGTACGCCGCGCCGTCGATGGCCGAGAGCTTGGCGCCGTTGCACCACAGGGTCTGGATCTGGCGTGCCTGCGACACATCAAAGACCTGCACCATCTTCCCCCCCGCGTGGCACGTGATGCGGCCTTCCTGGTAGATGAGGTGGTCTTTCTTGCTGCGTGCGCTATCGGCCAGCCAGCGCACCAGGGGTTCTTCGATCTGCGTGCGCGCAGGGCCGTCCTCTAGCCGCAGGGCGTTCAGAAAGCATTCCACGGTGTAGGCGGTGCGCTGCAGGTCTTTGGTGCTCATGGCAGGTAGTGGAATTCAAAGTTCTGAAACGGCAGGTTGGCCGTCTGCACATGGTAGAAGGCGTTGGCCTTCTGCTTCTGGTAGTGGTATTCGCGCAAAAAGAAGGTGGTCACGAACAGGTTGTTGAGCACGCCGCGCTGGTAGTGCGCGCGGTGCAGCTCGATGAGGCCCGACAAGTTCACCTGCGCAAAGTCGTCGCCCAGCAGGGCGCTGGGCTCCAGAAAATCGGCGTAGATCTGGTAGGTGAACACATGGGCCTGCTTGGTGCGCCGCTCATCGCCGTAAACCACCGGTGTGTCGCGCAGCATCTGCAGGTAGACAGTATTGCGCACGGCCTCGGGGCAGTTGTGCGTCAGCAGGTCGCGGCGCAGGTGCAGCACCACGCGGTCGCCGGGCACCAGGGTGTGCAGGCTGCGCTGCGGTTTAAGCAACTGTGATTCCAATGCGATGGGCTCGCCGCCCAGTTCCAGCACGAAGGCGCTGCCATCGAACAGCGCCTGCAGCACCGGGTCGGCCTCGATGAGGGCGGGCAGGGTGTTTTTCTCATCGCCCAGGTCGCTGGGCAGCACCAGGCGGCGCGCGGTGGGCCGCGGCGCGGGTTGCGCGAAGGCCAGACCGGGGTGGGTGGCCAACTGGTATTGCTGTGCGTAGTCGTGCTGTATGTCGGGCGGGTCGGCGGGGTAGGTCAGCGGCGCGTCGGCGTAGATGCTCTTTTGCAGGCCGCAGGTGTAAGAGCGCCCGCTCTGGTTCTGGTGCTTCACCACCGGACAGCCGGTGTGGCAGGTGGAGAGGTGGCCGCAGCCCTGGCAGGCGCTGTCGAAGCCGTGCGCCTGGTGGATCTGGCGGATCTGGCGCGCGCCGTTGTCCAGGATGTCGAGGATGGGTTGCTCAAACACGTTGCCGTAGCGAAATTCCGATATCCCCTGGCCGCGCACGCACGAATACACCGAGCCGTCGCTTTGCAGCAGATAAAAGCGCTCGCCACAGTTGGCGGCATTGGTGCAGTAGCCGGGCGTGAACTCGTCGAACCAGTGGCGGCGCAGGCCCTCTTCGAGTTCGGTGCCCATGAAGGCGGCGTGCAGCGTGTCGTACAGCCGCTGCTGCTGCTCGGGCGTGGCCGGGGTGAGCACAGCCTCGCCCTTGGCGGTGCGGTTGAGCTCGGAGCCGAAGGCGAACATCAGTTTGAACTGGTTCATGTCGAAGCCCAGCTCGCGGTGGATGAACCAGATGTCGTCCACCAGCGCCTGCATGTCTTGCAAGTGCTCGCTGCTGAGCGTGGCGGAAATCTTCTTGGCGTGCGGGTAGCGCGCCAGCAGCCGGATGTTCTCCAGCGTGCGCGGCAGCCAGCCGGTGCCCCCGCGCGTGGTGCGGTGGCGTTCGTGCAGGGCCAGCGGCAGGTCGATGCTGGCGCTGACGGAGACCTTGTGGCGCTCGAACAGGTCGATCAGCGGCGCGAACTTGAACAGGTTGGTCTTGATGTGCGGCGCCGACTTGCGGTGCCCCAGGGCGCTCAGCGCGTCGAAATGCTCACGGTAGTGCGCGCGGACCATGCCGAACAGGGCATCGAGCACATCGGGCGGCAGCGTGGTCACCTCGCCGCCGTGCAGCGAGACGTTGAACGCCAGCACCCCGGCATCGCGCAGCGCATCGAGCGTGTGGCGCAGCGTGTGCACGGCGCGTTCGGCATCGCGCTTGAGCGCGGCCTCGCTGGTCTGCTTGCCCAGGTAGCAGTAGCTGCAGCTCAGGTTGCAGCACAGCGTGGGCACGTAAAGCAGGTGGATCGATCGCCCGACAGCCGGTGCCAAGGGGGTGGTGGCGTCCATGCTCACGCTTCCTCCAGGGGCGTGCCGGGCGCAGCGTGGAGAACCCGCTCGATGATGCGGGCCGACGTTTTTGCGAACTTGTCGGCCTTGTTTTTGGTGATCTTGTCGGCCTTGCTGGCGTTGGTCGGAAACTTGTCGCGCGCCAGCAATAGCGGCGGGCCGCTGGCGCAGTGCAGCGCCAAGGTGCCCACCGAGCGCGACAGAACCATGCGCCGCACATTGCCGTAGTAGACGATGGTGTCGCCGCACAGCAGGTAGCGCGGCCCGACCTGCAGGTAGCGGTGGGCCGATAGCCGTGTCACCAGCGGCACCAGCAGTAGCACGGCCCCAAAGGGAAACACCACGATGCTGGCCAGCACACCCGCCGCCAGGCTGGCATAAATGAACCCGCGCCGCAACGGGGTGATCAGCGGGCGGCCGCTGTGCGGGTATTTGAAGAGGGAAAATTCGGTAGTAGCCATGGTGGTGCGTGCGGGTGGGCCGTCAGTAGCTGCGCCCGCCCTTGTACATCGCATGCTGGCGCCGCTGCAAGGTGGCCACTTCGCCCAGGCGCGCCATGGCTGCGCCTGCGTGCGCGTGCGTGATAGCCATGCCCAAAGCGTCGGCGGCGTCGGTTCCGGGCAGGCCAGGCAGCTGGAGCAGGCGGCGCACCATTTCCTGTACTTGGCTCTTGGCGGCGCGGCCGTGGCCGACCACGGCTTTCTTCATCTGCAGCGCGGTGTATTCGGCCACGGGCAGGTCGCGCGCCACCAGCGCCGTGATGCAGGCGCCGCGCGCCTGGCCCAGCAGCAGGGTGGATTGGGGGTTGACGTTGACGAACACGATCTCCACCGTGGCCACGTCGGGCTCGTAGCGGGCGGCTACTTCGCCAATGCCGTCGAACAATACTTTCAGGCGCCCGGGCAGGTCGCCCAGCGCGAGTTGGGTGGTGCGTATGGTGCCGCTGGCCACATAGCTGAGCTTGTGGCCGTCCACGTCCACCACGCCAAAACCGGTGGTCTGCAGGCCGGGGTCGATGCCAAGGATTCTCATGTACTATTAAAATGATAGCTGCTTGCGCTTGATGGATAAGCGCTAGAGGCTGTTTTTACTTATAAACCAAAATACCAACGTACCGAGTGGAAAAACACCGGTGCAGCAAAGCACAGTGCGTCCACGCGGTCGAGCAGGCCGCCAGCGCCCGTGACGGACTGGCCCTGCATGCCCCAGTTGGTGATGCCGCGATCGCGCTTGAGGGCCTTCATCACCAGGTGCCCCAGGCTGCCCGCCACGCAGGCCAGCAGGGCCATGCCCAGCGCCTGCCCCGGCTTGAAGGGGGTGATGAACGATAGCAGCCCGCCCAACACCCCACCCACGCCCACACCGGCCAGCCAGCTGGCCCACTGAAAGCTCTGGCTGACCTGCGGCGCCACGGGCCGGTGGGGCAGGCGGCGGCCCACCAGGTGCTGCACCACCATGCAGGTCTGCACCACCAGCACCAGGAAGAAGACCAGGAAAGCGCCCTTGCCCTCGTATTGCGGAAAGTCCAGCAGCAGCAACGCCGGCACATGGCTCATGCCATATACGCAGACCATGATGCCCCACTGCAGCTTGGCGCTGCGTTCCAGAAAGCGCTCGGGGTCGTTGGCCAGCGCGCTCACCACGGGCAGCGCCAGGAACACATAAACCGGGATGAACACAGTGAACAGATCGAAGGACCGTGAGCCCACAATGATGAATTGCAGCGGAAGCACGACGAAAAAAGCCAGCACCAGGCTGCGGTGATCGCCGCGCCTTGTGGGCGAGAGGGTGATGAACTCGCGCAGCGTCAGGAACGAAACCAGGGCGAAAAGTACCGTGGCCATGGTGTCGCCCAGTGCCCAACTGACCCAGAACACCGTGGCCATGGCCCAGGAGGTCTGCAGCAGAGCGCGCAGCTGCCGCGCGGCCATCTTGCGTGCCTGGGCCTCGGTGCCGTCGTGGTGGGCTTCGCGCAGGCCGCGCACAACCGCCCAGAGCGTGATGAGCGCGAGCACGCCAAACACGACCAAGAACAGCGCCCCGATCTGCTCGGTCGTAGAGAGGCTGCGAAGAAAGGTGTTCATCTCAGTTTTTCATGGTGCGTTGCACCACCCGCGCTGCAGGAAACTGGCACGGCCCAGACGATTGGCCCCGCGCAAGGGCCGCTCCGCCGCGATGCGGGCAGGGGGGGAAGGATCGCAGCGACACAGCGGGGTGTTTCACTTCACACCTCCCGCAGCGCCATCACAGCGTGGCGCGCCCGGTCCAGGAAGGGGCGGCGCGCTTCGCCGTCGGCCAGCGCGACGGGCGCGCCGAACGTCACCGAGCACAGGATGGGCACCGGCACCACCTCGCCCTTGGGGATGACGCGCTGCACGTTGTTGATCCACGCGGGCACCAGCACCACCTGCGGAAACATCTGGGCCAGCCGGAACAGGCCCGACTTGAAGGGCTGTGGATCGTCGCCATGGCCGCGCGTGCCTTCGGGGAAGATGATGATCGAATCGCCACTCTCGAGCGCCCGCACCAGCGGCGCCAGCGGATCGTTCTCGGGCAGGGCGGCGCGCAGGGCCTCTGGGCTGGGCGCGGGTTCGGGTGTTGGCGGAGCAGGGTCTGGCCCACCCGCCGTGCCGTCCGCGCTGTCGTGGGCGGGTGCTGCAGCGGCAGGCGGTGGCGTGGCGGCTTGGCGCTCGACATAGATGGCGTTGAACACCGCAGTGGTAATCCATTGCCGGAACGGTGTTTTGGTCCAGTAGTCGCGTGCGGCAATCGGCCGGGTGATGCTGCGCAGCTCTTCGGGCAGGGCCGCCCAGATCAGTACCAAGTCGGCGTGGCTCTGGTGGTTGGCAAAGTAGATGCGCTGCTCCGCCTTGGGCGGGCAGCCGTACCAGCGTGCCTGTGAGCCGGTGAGCAGCCGCACCAGGCCCAGCAGGAAGAAACCCATCATCTTGGCAAGCATGGGGGGATGATACGGTGCGGTGGGCTACCGCACGGGTAGCGCGCCCGTGTGACGTTCAAGGGGCCGTGGTTTGCAGCCTGTGGCGGAGCAGGAGTGCCTGCTGCTGGCCCGAACGCCGGGATGCGGGGCGCCTCTTGCATGGCACATTGGCACATGTTGACCGTCGCGCTCGCTATGGTGAAACCCTTGTATTCCGTGCCGGAGAGCGTCCTGATGGTCAGGCGGCAACCCGCCTTGCGATGTATCGGTTGAGGCGGTCGGGTGCCAGGCGGGTCAGGCGCATGAGCCAGGTCGCCAGCCAACCAACGGGCCAGTGCACCTTGCCGAAGCCGCCCTGGTACGCGGCGGCGGCCCAGATGGTTCTGGCCACATCGTCTGCGGTCAGCCGGGCGCCCAGTCTGTCCATGCTGCGGGCATTGATGGCGGTGAGCATGTCCGTTTGAACGAACATCGGCATGATGTCCATCACACGGATGCCATCGGCCTGCCATTCGACGTTCAGCGCTTCTGTGAGCCCTCGCACCGCACACTTGGTGGTGGAGTACGTTGCCAGCGATGCCTGGCCGTACAGTGCCGCCGTTGACGAAAGGTTGATGGCGCGGGCCTGTGGCGTGGCTGCCAGATAGGGCTTGGCCAGGTAGCAGCCGTTGAGCAGCCCCTTGAGGTTGACATCGATCACGGCGTGGTGGCGCGCCAGGGGGTTGCTCTCGAAAGGGCCCGAAATCAGGATGCCCGCGTTGTTCACCAGGACGTCAAGGCGCCCGGTGCGCTGGTGGAAGGCGCTGAGCGCCGCTTGCCATTGCTCTGGACAGGCCACGTCCAGTGACAGCGCCATCGTATTGGTGTCGCCGAGTTCCTCGCTCAGGGCCAGCAGGCCAGCGCCATCAATATCGGCGAGGCCGACAAACCAGCCCTGACGACAGAAAAGGCGGGCGGTGGCACGGCCGATGCCGTTGGCGGCCCCGGTGATGAACAGACAAGGTCGAGATTCCATGGGGTTGTGCCGTTGTTTGAGGGATTGCGCTCCCTCTGAAAAAACCATCAACAGATTCTCAGGGCAGCACGGCACCGGCATTGAGGCGCAACTGCAGTGCATGGCTGTGAAACACGAAAGCGGGTTTGGCGTGCTGCAGTCCCAGGGCACGCAAGCGCTGGGCCATGGGGTGGGTGCTGTTGTCGGATACGGTGGTGCGCATCGATCCGGGTAGGCAGATGTGCGCTCCGCCCCGGGTGTTGACCAAGGTGCGAAGCAGGCTTGCGTTGTGGCGCGAATACAGGACCAGGTCCAGCAAGGGACCAGGAATGCCAGCGCCTGCCTTGCCGGAGAGGTGAAGCAGATCCTGGTGTGTGTCGGGGTCGGTGACCGCCCCGTCAAACTGGGAGCCATTAAGGGAAAAGGCAATCGGTGTCACGAACTTCGGATACCCCCAGATCTCGCGCCCGGCCGCACAGGCGGCAGGGGTCGTGACCGGCAGGTCCAGGATGCAGAAGCCAACGGGGGCCTTGTCCAGTGTGTTGAGCATGGATACCAGGGGGTACCGGGGCGCCTTGGTACCGCTGGGCACCACGGCAATAGCGACGCCGACCTCGTTGTACACGCCGATGGATGTGTCTCGGTACTGGTAGAAGGCAATGCCTGCCAGCGCCTTGCCGCCCAGGGTGCGGACCACTTGCAGGCCCTGTTCTGCTACCAGCGCCTGGGCTTTGTCGCTGTCCACACGAAACAGGGCCATCATGACTGAGTTGTCGTAGTACAGGATTGGCATCTCCACGTTGCCCTGCGATGTCGCAACGGTGTTGCGCGGGTACTGAAAGAACAGGTCGCTCTGCCATTGGTGTTGCTGCATATTCATACTCCTGCGGGGTGGTCAGGATCGAGCAGCTGGGGCTGCCAGTCTTCGATCAGGGACAGGCGGTTGATCTGGTTGGTGCCCTCGAAGATGCGGGTCAACCGGACGTCGCGGAAGATTTTCTCGATCCTGTTCTCATGCCGTGCGCCATGGTCGGCGAGCAGGTCCATCGCCATTTCGCAGACGCGCTGGGCGCGATCGGTGGCGTGGAACTTGCACAGCGATGCATGGAGTTGCCGGGGTTTCCAGGCAAGCCGGGCTTCTTGCCAGACCAGTGCGCGCAGCGCGCGGGTCTCGGCCACCATGGTGGCCAGGTGCAGCTGAACGTCCTGGTAGTGGATCAAGGCCTTGCCGCCCACCTTGTAGTGCCGGGCAAACTCCACGGCCGTTTCGGTGGCGGCCCTGGCAAAGCCAACCCCCATGGACGCCACAGGAATCCGTGAGGCGTTGAGGGTGGCGCGGTTCAGCACCCAGCCATTGCGCAACCCGCCGATGATGCGATCGGTGGGGACAAAGACATTGGACAATTCAATCTCGGCCGCTCCTGAGGCGCGCATGCCCATCTTGAGCTCCGTGCGGGCCACCCGGTAACCGGGGTCGGAGCAGTCCACATAGAAGCAGGTCCACGATTCCATCCCTTCGCCCTGCAGCGCCGCAAAAACGGTGGCCGTCTTTGCCAGATCCCCGCCACTGATGAAGCACTTGCGGCCATTGAGCAGGTAGCCGCCGTGGGTGGGTGTTGCGACGACGCCGGGGTGATAGGTCTGTGCACCGTGCCCGTCCTCCACGTCGGACCCGGCTGCGGGCTCGGTGATCGCGAAAGCGATCAGGTGCGGATCGCCGCGCTCACAACTGCGGTAGACAGGGGCCAGGAGCTTCAGAATGTGGTGCACGTGCCCAGACAGTATCAAGGGCATGGCGCCGAGATGGTGGGCCGACAGCAGCAGCATCAGGCCGCCGCAGCCACGGCTGAATTCTTCCACGATCAGGCAGCTTTGCCAGATCGGCGCATGCACCACGGTGCCCCAGGGCATTTTGCCCAGCGGGGCTGGCAAGAAATAGCTCAGCCACCCTTGTTTGCCCGCCTCGGACAGAATGCGACGCGCGGTGGGATGGCATTCCCCGGCCGGCAGGTGCGGGGCCAGGTCCAGTTCGTCTGCTGCGGGCAGGAGGTGCTGCTCGGTGAACACTCTGGCGCGCTGGCGCTGACGGGCCAGCGCTCGCGGCAGCCTGGCAAAGTCGGTTTGCCACAAGTCCTGCGCTGGATAGTCCGCCAGCATGCGTCCGATCAGCGGCAGATGGCGGAACTGCCAGCGCGGTGAGAGGCGGTGGTCTGCGGGCAGATGCCCTTGAAGGTGGTCTGGCGTGTTCATGCGCAGGCTCCTGTCCAGCCCGCCAGGAAGGCGTGCAGGTCGCGTGTGCCACCCGAAGCCAGCTTGAGCATGTTCTGGTCGCGGACCAGTTTCTCCGGGCCTGCGTCACGCATGTAGCCGATACCGCCATGTACCTGCATCACCTGGTTGGCCGCATGGCAAAGCGCAGGGGCTATGTTGGCCCGTGCTGCTGCTACGGCACCGGTATCGAGCGTATCGACCGGCTGCGCCAATGCAGCCAGTGCCATGTCGATGCGGTGCCGTGCGATCTCGATGTCGCTGAGCATGTGTTGCACGGCCGGGTGCGCTGCGATGGCGCTGCCGCCCTGGCGACGGATTGCGGCGTAAGCGCGGGCCAGTGCCTGGCCATGGTCCAGTGCGCCAGCGCCAATCGCCAGCAAACCCAGCATGTCCAGCTTGAGCATGTGCGCGAACAGGATGCGCGAGGTCTCTGGCGCCATTGCGATGGCCGTGCCTTCCTCTATCAGACCGACAGAAAAGCCCGCCAGTTCATCAAAGCCATGCTGCGCCTTCTCGGCGCGGACGTTCAGCGTAGGCCGGTCGACGCGCTGCCAGGCGACATGCTCGCCCGCCCATACGGGCCAAAGCAGCAGCTTCCAGTCTTCGGGGGCATACAGCGTGGTGGTGTGGGTGCGTCGATCGAGCCAGTCCGCCAGCATGGCCTGGTCCGCAGCCTCCAGCGCACCGCCTTGGAGCCACCGGGCCAGGCTGCCACGAGCGAGTCCATAGTGTCCGGTCGGTACCAACTGAAGACCCGTCAGGTCGTCTGCCCCCAGTGGCTGGCCCAGCTGGACCGCCACCCACCGGGCCAGCGCCAGGCGGTGCCAAGTGAATGCCACACCCGGGCTGGCACCGGCAATGTGCCGGAGCGCTCCCGTATTGAACGCCATGGCCGGTGCTGTATTGCAATGTTCCCAGAGGCCAAATCCGCTCTCTGCCGTCGATGGCGGCAAGATGCCCATATCCAGGGCTTCCGACGTGAGCAGGGCCAGCTGGCGCCCATCAATGGGCTGGTGGGGCCGTGCTGCCAGGTGGGCGATGCGCTCACGGGAAAAACGGCCAAGCTCTTCCAGCAGGCGCTGCGAGTCCTCGGTATCCAGGTGCATCGGTGGGTGTCCTCAATGTGACCCGCGGCGGCAGGGTGTCTCGGTTCGTCCCGGGTCTTTGCCCATGGGATCTTTGAAGCCGGATGTTAGGGACGGACAGGAAGCGGTGCTACATTCACAGAAGACAAAAAATCGATATTCAAGGACAGCCAGTTCCCAGGGGTGTGCTGAATGGTGGAATGGGATTTCACACGCAGTGTGACCAGCATGCGGTTGATGACCGAGTTGGGTGTCGAACACGGCCTCTCGGCGCACGCCTGCCTGGCGGAAACAGGCGTCAAGGAGCAGGATCTGGCAGACCCCACCATGCTGGTGTCCGCCGGGCAGGAGTTGCGCCTGATCCGCAATTTGCTCAAACATCTGGGCCACCCCCCGGGGCTTGGCATTCAGGCCGGACAGCGTTACCACTTCACGGCGTTCGGTGCGTTGGGTTTTGCCATGGTCAGCAGCCCGAATGCCCGCAGTGCGCTGGATGTGACGCTTCGGTATTTCCAGCTCACCTTCGCGTTCACGCGCTTCCATGTCGAAGACCAAGGTGCTGAGACGCACATCACGCTGGACGAGTCCAGTCTGCCGGAAGATGTACGGGCCTTCATCGTCGAGCGCGATGCGGCCGCCCTGGTGACCATCCAGCGCGACCTGTTTTCGTCGCGTCCTGTCCTTCAAGGCCTGCGTTTCACGCGCCGTGCGCCGGTTGATGCACAGGTGTATGCCTCTTTTTATGGCGTCGAGCCGGTATTTGGGGCTTCGTCAAACGTGGCCACCATGGACAGGTCGGTGCTGATGGAGCCCTTGTCGCAGGGCAATGCCCTGGCCTTCACGGCCGCGCAGGCGCAGTGCTCCGACTTGCTGGAGCGCCACCGGTCAGGCGCCGGTCTTGCCGCAAAAGTAAAGCGCCTGTTGACCCGGAAGGGTGCAGGTATGCCCGGCATGGATGAAGTGGCCGACGCGCTGTGCATGACGCCACGGACCCTGCGGCGTCGACTGCTGGAGGAGGGCGCAACGTTTCTTCGATTGCGCGACGAAGTGCGGCGTGCAGCGGCCGAGGCTTTGTTGTCAGGCGGGGCGTTGTCCATTGAGAACATTGCTGCCCATCTGGGTTATGCGGAACCAACCTGCTTTATCAATGCCTTCCGGCGCTGGACCGGCGAGACGCCGCTGGTGTACCGCAAGGCCGTTCGCCGGGCAATGACGGTACCTGAGCGCGGGGTGTGAAATCTGGCGGTCTGGATGCCTGTATGAAAATGGCTCTAGCGCATATTCATAAAGCATTTGATGCTATATGAATAATAGCTTATTGCCGCTACCAACTGACCTGCACCCGCAGCCCACCCAGCGCCGGGCTGCGGTCCACCTGCAAGCGCAGGTTGTGGAGGCGGGCGATGCGCCGCACGATGGACCAGCCCAGGCCGCTGCCGCTCTGTCCCGTGCCAAGTACCCGAAAAAAGCGCTCGCCCAGCCGTGCCATCTCGCCATTCGTGAGGCCCGGCCCGCCGTCTTCCACGCACAGCCGGGCCGGGATGCCAGCGCTGGCGGAAGTTATGTGGACCTGCACCTGTGCACCGTCCGGGCTGTAGCGCAGCGCGTTGTCCAGGAGGTTGCGCAGCAGCACTTGCGCCAGCGGCTCGGCCAGAGGGATGGCCACCGTGCCGGTGGCTTCCAACCCCACCTGTTGACCGCGTGCCTGAGCCACGGACTGGAGATCGGCCACCACGGTGCGCGTGACGTGGGCGAGATCCGTGGGCGCGGTGTGGGCTGGGTCCGCCGCTGCATCGAGTCGGGCCAGTTGCAAGAGCTGCTCGACCAGGCGGGTCGCTCGATCGCAGCCCTGCACTGTGGCGGCCAGTGCGGCCTGGCGTTCTGCATTGTCGCTGGCGCCCTGGGCCACCTGGGCCTGCATGCGGATGCCTGCAATCGGGGTGCGCAGTTCGTGCGCAGCGTCCGCAGTGAACTGTTGCTCGGCGGCCAGCAACGCGGCCATGCGTTCGAACAGGGTGTTGAGCGCCTGCACCAGCGGCAGTACTTCGGGCGGTACGCCGCCCGTGGGCAGCGGTGCGAGTGACTGCGGCTGCCGTGCTGCGACGGCGTTGCCCAGGCGGCGCAGCGGGCGCACTAGGCCGCGCACGACCCACCAGATGCCCAGCGCCAGCAGCGGCAGCGCCCAGGCCATGGGTTTGAGCATGCCTGTGACGCTGGCCAGCACAATGCTCTGGCGCGCCGACTGCCGCTCGCCGACAAGAATGCGTACATCGCGTTCGTGTCCCGGCGTAACAAACACGCGCCAGGCTTGACCCGCCACCTGGCTGTCGGCAAAACCGCGCCGGGTGCGGTCGGTCAGTGGCATATCGGGGGCATTCTTCGAGCGTGCCAGCAATTGGCCTTCGTGCCAGAGCTGGAACACCACCTGGTGCTGGTGTTTGTCGAGGTCCGAGGCTTCGTTGATCTGCTCTTCGTCCAGCGTGTCGTGCGGCTGCAGGCGCAAGAGGGCGGCGGTCTGTGCCAGGTGCGCGTCCAGCAGGTCGCCCACTTCGTCCTTTGCTTCGTGCCAGGTCAGAAAGGCAGCGGCGCCCCAGGCCAGCAATACCAGGCCCAGCACGGCGAGCAGAAGCCGGGTTTGGAGCGAGCGCGGGGTTCGGTCAGCCATCATTTGCAGGGCGTGTGCTGAGGTCGGAACGGGAAATGCGGTAGCCCACGCCGCGCACGGTTTCGATCAGCGCAGCGCCCAGCTTGCGCCGCAGGTGGTAAATGTGTACTTCCACCGCGTTGCTGTTGATCTCGCTGCCCCACTGGTACAGGTGCTGCTCCAGTTGCTCACGCGAGAGTACGCGTCCGGCATTCAGCATCAAGGCGTGCAGGAGGTCGTATTCACGGCCCGGGAGTTCGATCGACTGGCCGTCGTACCGTACCCGGTGTGCGGCGGGGTCGAGCGTGACACGGCCTGCCACCAGCAACGTATCTCTCTGGCCGTGGGCGCGGCGCACCAGGGCACGCAGGCGGGCGGCGAGTTCGTGCAGGTCCACGGGTTTGATGAGGTAGTCGTCGGCCCCCGCATCCAGCCCGGCTATGCGTGCGGGCACCGCGTCGCGGGCGGTGAGCACCAGCACCGGCGTGGTATTGCGTCGTGCGCGAGCTTGCTGCAATACGTCCATGCCATCCAGGCGCGGCAGGCCCAGGTCAAGCACGCAGGCCTGGTAGGCACCGGTGGCCAGTTCGCGCTCTGCGGCTACGCCGTCGCGCACCCAGTCCACTGCAAAGCCGTGTTGCGCCAGTCCGGCACGAATGCCAGAGCCCAGCAGTTCATCGTCTTCGGCCAGCAGGATGCGCATGGGGGGCTTCAATCGTCGTCGTGGTGATGCTCTCTGGAGTATGCAGCGTCTTGCGGCGGTACTTGGGGGGCCGCCTGCCACTGCCAGGCCCAGAAGCCGAGTACGCAGGCCAGCACCAGGGCGGCGAGAAAGCCGTGGTTGTTCTTGGCGATATCCGGCCCCGCGCCGGGCACCCGCCCGGTCAGCATGGGCAGCGCCTGGTTCTTGCGGCGCAGCCGGCTGAGCAATGCAATCAGGCCGATGTGTACCAGCACCATTCCCAGCAAGGCATTGCCGAAAAATTCGTGCACCTCCTCCAGCCATTCACCGCCCCATTCGTCCCACACGGCGTAGCCGCTGAGCGTGAGCGGCAGCACCAAGCCCAGGATCAGTGCCACGGCCAGCGCCATGAGCAGGTGCTGCGCGGGCCTCCAGGTGGCTTGCAGAGCGCGGGGCGAACGCACGGCCACCACGTCTTTAAGCCATTTGGGTAGGCCTCGCAATTTGCCCCATAGCACCGAAATCCGCACTGGGCGTGGCCCGACCAGGCCCCACAGGAGGCGTGCCACCACCAGGGCGGCCAAGGTGTAGCCCAAGGTGACGTGCACCAGCCGCCAGCGCTCGCCGTCGGCCGTGAGGTAGGCGGTGGTGAATGTGAACGCCATGAGCCAGTGCAGCATGCGCGTGGTGGCGTCCACGACGCGGCGGCTGGGTGCTGGAGCAGGCGTTGCGGCTGTAGGGGAAAGGGTATTGCTCGTCATGGAAGGGTTTATTTCGGAATGCGGACGCGGTCGTCGTCAAAATCGCCCCGGTCTGCGTGCGTGTGGCAGGCCATGCAGTTGGCGCGGCTGCCGACAGAGGCGCGCTGCCACACGGCGGCGTCCAGCTTGCGGTGCTTGCGCTCGAACCAGGCCGAGCGGGTGATGCGGTCTTGCGGGGGCTGTTCGCGCACGCGCTTGTAGGTGCTGGCGTTCGCCTCCAGCCAAGTGCCGATCTGGCGCACCAGGGCCGGGTCCAGCGAGGCGTCGCTGCCGTAGTGCGAGTCCAGCCCGCTCAGCATCCGCTTCCACGAAGCGGCAGGCAGCATGCCCGGCGGGTAGGCCATGTGGCAGGCGGCGCATTCCTGGCGGTAGGCCGGCAGCATGCTGTCGGCGGGCATGGAGCGGCTGTCGGCGAGCGCCACGGACGCGGCGCTGGCCAGCGCCAGCAGGACGGTGGCAGGGCGCAGTAGCGGGGTGAAAGCGCTCATGGCTTGTCCTTGGGGTGGAATTGAAGCAACCAGGCCAGCATGTCGGCCTTCTCGGCGGCCGTGCACTCGCGGCTTGCTACGTCCTTGCAGTTGCGGCGGAACCATTTGTCCACTTTGGCGGTGTCGGTGAAGCGCTCGGGATTGAACATGGGCGCGAATGGGGCAATCGTCTTGCCGGTGGAAGCGTGGCGCATGGCCGTGGTCGGCGGGTTGCCATGGCACGAGGCACACGACCATTCGCCGCCGTGGCGGCTGGTGAAGAACACGCGCCCGCGCTCGGCGCTGGCGGGCGCGCCTGCGGCATCGCTCCAGCGCTGCATCTGCAGGGCGGCGGCGGTGTCGGCGGCGTGCGCCAGGGACAGGGTGCTGGCCAGCGCCAGCAGCGCGGCCCGGGCAGCGGGGAGAAAACGGTGTGGGGAGTGCATGCCGCCATGGTGCAAGGCGGACATGAAGAATGGCTTAAGAACGTGTTCCAGGAAGCGCCCGAGTGCGGAGGGGCGGCTTTCAATGGCCTGATCTATGAAGAAAAATTGCCACTAACGCCCCCATGAAAAAAGCGCAAGAAGCTATCAAAAATGTAGTGGAAACGCAAAAGCCCGCAGGCAACAAGGCCTGCGGGCTTTTGTAAGTGTGAGGCGGGCGCCTCGGTGGCAGGGGCCAGCCCTACCCAGGGAGCATTACATGCCCATGCCGCCCATGCCGCCCATGCCACCCATGTCAGGCATGCCGCCGCCAGCGCCGCTTTCTTCCTTCGGAGCCTCGGCCACCATGCATTCGGTGGTGAGCATCAGCGAGGACACCGAAGCGGCGTTCTGCAATGCGGTACGCGTCACTTTCGTTGGGTCCAGAATGCCCATCTCGATCATGTCGCCGTAGGTGTCGTTGGCGGCGTTGAAGCCGTAGTTGCCCTTGCCAGCCAGGATGGCCGCAACCACCACCGAAGGCTCGCCACCGGCGTTGGCCACGATTTCGCGCAGGGGCGACTCGATGGCCTTGAGCACCAGCTTGATACCGGCGTCCTGGTCAGCGTTGTCGCCCTTGATCTCGCCAGCCGCTTGCTTGGCGCGCAGCAGTGCCACGCCACCACCGGCCACGATGCCTTCTTCCACCGCAGCGCGGGTAGCGTGCAGGGCGTCTTCCACGCGGGCTTTCTTTTCCTTCATCTCGACTTCGGTGGCTGCGCCCACCTTGATCACGGCAACACCGCCAGCCAGCTTGGCCACGCGCTCTTGCAGCTTTTCACGGTCGTAATCGCTGGTGGCTTCTTCGATCTGCACACGAACCTGCTTGACGCGGGCTTCGATGTCAGCGGCCTGGCCTTCACCATCGATGATGATGGTGTTTTCTTTGCCCACTTCGATGCGCTTGGCCGAACCCAGGTCTGCCAGGGTCACTTTTTCCAGTGTCAGGCCGACTTCTTCAGCGATGACCTTGCCGCCCGTCAGGATGGCGATGTCTTCCAGCATGGCCTTGCGGCGGTCGCCAAAGCCAGGAGCCTTGACAGCGACGACCTTCAGGATGCCACGGATGGTGTTGACCACCAGCGTTGCCAGGGCTTCGCCTTCGACGTCTTCCGAGATGATCAAGAGCGGACGGCCCGACTTGGCGACTTGCTCCAGCGTGGGCAGCAGGTCGCGGATGTTGCTGATCTTCTTGTCGTACAGCAGCACGAAGGGGTTGTCCAGAATCGCAGCCTGCTTTTCGGGGTTGTTGATGAAGTAGGGCGACAGGTAGCCGCGGTCAAACTGCATGCCTTCAACAACTTCGAGTTCGGACTCCAGCGACTTGCCGTCTTCAACGGTGATCACGCCTTCTTTGCCGACTTTGTCCATCGCATCAGCAATGATCTTGCCAATGGTTTCGTCCGAGTTGGCCGAAATGGAGCCGACCTGGGCGATTTCCTTGGAGGTCGTGGTGGCCTTGGAGGCCTTCTTCAGCTCAGCGACCAGGGCCGTCACAGCCTTGTCGATACCGCGCTTCAGATCCATCGGGTTCATGCCGGCGGCCACGTACTTCATGCCTTCGCGCACGATGGCCTGGGCCAGCACGGTCGCCGTGGTGGTGCCATCGCCAGCGATGTCAGAGGTCTTGGAAGCAACTTCCTTGACCATCTGCGCGCCCATGTTCTGCAGCTTGTCTTTCAGCTCGATTTCCTTGGCCACGGACACACCGTCCTTGGTCACGGTGGGGGCGCCGTACGAGCGCTCCAGCACCACGTTGCGGCCTTTAGGGCCCAGGGTGGTCTTGACCGCGTTGGCCAGGATGTTCACACCCTCGACCATGCGTGCGCGGGCTTCGCCGCCGAAAACTACGTCTTTTGCTGCCATGTTGGAGCTCCTGAATATGGGTTAAATAGGGTTCTAGCGCCCATCAATAAAGCGCTGATAGCTATCAATTATGTAGCTTGCGAATTACTTTTCAACGACGGCAAACAGATCGTCTTCCTTCATCACCAGCAGCTCGTCGCCATCGACCTTGACGGTCTGGCCGCTGTACTTGCCGAACAGGACACGGTCGCCGACCTTGACGGTCAGGGCCTTGGTTTCGCCCTTGTCGTTGGTCTTGCCCGGGCCCACGGCCAGCACTTCACCTTGGTCAGGCTTCTCGGCGGCGTTGTCGGGGATAAAGATGCCCGAAGCGGTTTTGGTTTCGGACTCGACGCGTTTGACGATCACGCGGTCAGCAAGAGGGCGAAGTTTCATGTGCATATCTCCTGGATTCAAAAAACGCTAGCAATGCAAAGCGCCTGGTTGGCAGGCGCTAGGTAATTTCAGCTCGATACGGGGTGCTGCTAGCACTCACATCGAACGAGTGCTAATGATAAGGGCATTTGACGTGGTTTCAAGGGGAGGTACCAGAATGCCCTTACCCCGGCTGCTCCTGCGGAACGCCACTTTGCTTTCGTGAATGCGCCGCTGATCTTTAGTTTTCCGGGCTCAGTGAAAGGCGTTGTGGGCAGGGACGCAACCGGGTAGATATGGCGGTTTAGTCTTCGTTGTTGATCGGTGCCAGCAGGCCCAGAAAGCAGTCGAGGACATGGAAATGGTCCTCAAAGCATTGGTCTTCCAGGCCCGCCAGTGCATCAATGGCAACCCATTCGGCCTGTGCGGCATCGTCATCGGCGAGCACCGGCGGTGGCGCTCGGTCGCCCAGGTCGAAGTAGTGCACATGGGTAATGGTGCGCCCGCGCTGGCTGCGTGCCGGGTGGTCAAACACCCGCACCGTCTGGAAAGCCTGTGCCAGCGCATCCGGTGGCAGGTCGCAATGGGTTTCCTCTGCCAATTCACGCAGGCAGCTTTGCCACAGGGTTTCGTTGGTTTCAATAAATCCACCGGGCAGTGCCAGCAGGCCGCGCCCCGGTGCATGGGCGCGCCGGATCAGCAGCACCTGACTGCGGCAGCGCAGCAGGGCATCGACGGTGACAAATACAGGCGGATAAGGCGCCGCGGACCACGCTTGACGGGCAGCCAGCAGTGCGTGCCACTCGTCCTGCAGTGCGCTGTAGGCAGGGCGCAGGGCAAATTGGCGCAAAAAATCCAGGCTGGAATCGGGCAACTCGTCCTGTAGCTGGGCCAGGGCTGCTCCCGCGTGACCGGGTGTGGCGGAAAAATAGGTGGCGCGCAAGGCGGTGGCGTCGGTGTCTGTCTGCCGATCCAGTGCACGCAGTTGCCAGCCGGGGAAGCTGCGCAAGTAGCCGCTGCTAGCGTCCTTGAAATGCCCAATCAGGCAGATTTTTGCCCGTTCGGGTGCCGTACCGCCCTGTTGCGCAAGGAGGTCCTGCACGCCGATCTGCACTGCGTGTGCCCACCGAGGTTCGTCGAAGTAGTCGCGCACGGGCAGTATGTGCACCCGTGCTCTGTCAGCGTCGGGCAGCGCTTCGCGCAGCAACGCTGCACGCTCTTGCCAGGTGAAAGGGTTGCGCGGCGAACGCGCAGCGTGCGCCGAGCCTAGTACGACGACGACCTGGGGTGCTGCAGCGAGTGCATCGCGCAGCAGGGCCAGGTGGCCGTTGTGTACCGGCTGGAAGCGTCCGATGAGGATGGCAGTGTCGTACATGCGTGAAATAAGTGAACTGCTGGCGCTCGTGGTTTCAGCGTCAGGGTTGATTTTCAATCAAATAGGGCGAAAGCGCTTTCCGTGAAGGCCGGGTGCGTGACGGGCATACGACCCGATAGACCGCGAGGGAGAAATCTGGCACAAACGCTCACTTTGTGTTCGGCTTGTCGCTGTTGGTCAGAGCAGCGCGTATGGCGTACTCAAAATGAATATAGGAAACCCATGTCTTTGCGGCTCAAATTTAATCTGGTGCTGGCGGGTGTGCTGCTCGTGGCAGCGGCCGTCACGGGCATGTACATACACCGCTTTCTGCAAAATTCGGCCATCGAGGAGGTCAAGCACAACTCGCAGATCATGATGCACGCGGCGCTGGCCATCCGCGACTACACCACCGAACTGGTCAAACCGCATCTTGATGTGACTCTGCTGGAAAAATTCCTGCCCCAGACCGTACCTGCCTACGCAGCGACCGAGACGCTGCAGCGCATGCAGAAACGGTTTCCGGGCTATGAGTACAAGGAGGCGGTGCTCAACCCCACCAACCTGCGTGATCGCGCCAACGATTGGCAGTAGCGCATCATCGGCGACTTTCGTGAGGGCCGGGTGGCACTCAACCAGGAGGTGACCGGCGAGGTGGGCGAAGGCCTGCACCGCGCCATGTACGTTGCCCGTCCGATCACCATCAAGCAGACCCAGTGCATGGCGTGCCACAGCACACCGCAGGCGGCCCCCACGACCATGCTCAAGATCTATGGTGACAAGAACGGCTTTGGTTGGGGCATGAACGAGACGGTGGGTATCCAGGTAGTGCAGGTGCCCATGTATTACCCGCTGGAGAAAGCGAACCAGACCTTTTATACCGTGATGGCGGCGCTGGTCGGCAGCTTTGCACTGCTGTTTGTGGTGCTCAATCTGTCGCTGTCTTCGCTGGTGATCGAGCCCATGGCGCGGATCAATCGCAAGCTGGAAGACCTGGCCACCAAGGACTTCCTCACCGACCTGGTCAACCGGCGCCGGTTCTTTGAGCGCCTGGAGACGGAGATGGCCGAGACCCGCGCCAAAAAAGGCAGCTTGTCGGTGGTGATGTTCGATATCGACTTCTTTAAACGTGTCAACGACACCTACGGGCACGATTCAGGCGATGCTGTGCTCAAGAGTACGGCGCGGCGGGTGCGTGAGTTGCTGCGCTCATCCGACTGCGCCGCGCGCTTTTGCGGTGAGGAATTCATTATCTTGCTCAAAGAGACACCGGTCGGTGCCGCCATGGCCATGGCCGAGGCCGTGCGGGCGCGCATTGCGGATGTGCCATTCGATGCCGTGGGCCATGTGAGCGCCAGCTTCGGTGTGGCCACATGGAACCACGTGGAAGATGCACATGCGCTGATCAAGCGTGCCGATACCGCGCTGTACGTCGCCAAGTCGAGTGGTCGCAACCGAGTGGCGCAGGCGCAAGAGGCCGTCTGAACCAGTGCTCCAGCTCTGCTCAGGCAGGATTGGGGCTTCTCGTTTACCTCAGCGCCTTGCGGGCAGCCCCAACGCCCAGCACTGCCAGGATGACGAACAGCACGGCAATCGCCAGGAAGATGAAGAACAGGATCTTGGCAATACCGGCAGCTCCAGCCGCGACGCCGGTAAAACCGAGCGCGCCGGCGATCAGCGAGACAATGGCGAAAATGATGGCGTACTTGAGCAAGTCGTTCTCCTTGTAGGACCCCGCGCGCTGAATGGCTCGGCTTGCCTGCAAAGGTATCGGGACTGCCTGTCGTACGCCGTAGGAAGTGGGGCGAAGCGCTTGTAGGACGAACCGGGCATGTAGGCGCGATCCATCCAGGTGCCGTCGCTGACGCCTCGATGCTACGCTTGGGCGCACAGCGAGTCCTATAGCCCGGCTGCGGCCCGCAGCGCCTGGGCTTTGTGGCTTCGGCCCGGCCCTGCGGACCTTCACTTCGCTGCGCGAAATGAGCCTGCGCCACAAGGTTGCCGAACCCGCTGCGCGGGTTGCCGGGCTTACAGCCCAGCCGCTGCACGCAGCGCGGCAGCCTTGTCCGTTCGCTCCCAGCTGAACTCGGGCTCGTCGCGGCCGAAGTGACCGTAGGCCGCGGTTTTCTCGTAAATGGGGCGCAGCAGGTCGAGCATCTGGATGATGCCCTTGGGGCGCAGGTCAATGCCGATCTCGGGCAACTGAATCAGCTGGGCGATTTCGTGATCGGGGATCACGCCCGTGCCCTCGGTGTAGACCGTAATGTTCATCGGGTGTGCCACGCCGATGGCGTAGGCGACCTGGATCTGGCACTGGCGCGCCAGCCCTGCGGCCACGATGTTTTTGGCTACGTAGCGCGCGGCATAGGCGGCGCTGCGGTCGACCTTGGTCGGGTCCTTGCCACTGAAGGCGCCACCACCGTGCGGGCAGGCGCCGCCGTAGGTGTCGACGATGATCTTGCGGCCGGTGAGGCCACAGTCGCCCTGGGGGCCGCCCACGACGAAGCGGCCCGTGGGGTTGATCAGGTACTTGGTGTCCTGCAGCCACTCTTTGGGCAGCACGGGCTTGATGATTTCTTCGATCACGGCCTCGATGAAGCTGGCCTTCATCTTGGTTTGTGTTTCGCTCTGGTCCGGGCTGTGCTGGGTGGAGAGCACCACGGTGTCGATACTGTGCGGCTTGCCGTCGACATAACGCATGGTTACCTGGCTCTTGGCGTCGGGGCGCAGGAAGGGCAGGCGTCCGTCCTTGCGCACCTGGGCCTGGCGCTCCATCAAGCGGTGTGCGTAATAGATAGGTGCAGGCATCAGGTCCGGCGTTTCGTCGCAGGCGTAACCAAACATCAGGCCCTGGTCGCCGGCGCCGGTGTTCAGGTGGTCGTCCGAGGCATGGTCCACGCCTTGGGCAATGTCGTTGCTCTGCTTGTCGTAGGCCACCAGTACGGCGCAGCCTTTGTAGTCGATGCCGTATTCGGTGTTGTCGTAACCAATACGCTTGATGGTGTCGCGCGCTACCTGGATGTAGTCCACGTGCGCGTTGGTGGTGATCTCGCCAGCCAACACGACCAGGCCGGTGTTGGTCAGGGTTTCGGCGGCAACGCGGGAGCGGGGGTCTTGTGTGAAGATTGCGTCGAGGATCGCATCGGAGATCTGGTCCGCCACTTTGTCGGGGTGGCCTTCCGAGACAGATTCGGATGTGAAGAGAAAGTCGTTCGCCATTTGAATAAACTCCTGTGTTCCGGCATTGTTGGGCGTTGCCCGAAGCCTTGGGAGCTCTGGCGAACGCTTTAGCAGATTTATTTAGCGTCGCCCTGCAAGTTGCTCATTTAACTCAGCGACCCGATCATTTTAATGCCTTTCGTATTCCGGTTTTTTTCCCTGCTGCCTTTGTGGCTGCTGCACGCCCTGGGTGCGCTCATGGGATGGGTGGTGTTTTTGGCTTCGGCCACGTACCGGCGGCGGTTTCTGCAGAATGCAGCGTTGGCGGGATACCGCTTTGCGCAGGTGCGCGCGGCCGTGGCCCATGCTGGGCGCATGGCGGCCGAGTTGCCACGGTTGTGGCTGGGGGCTGCGCCGCCGTGTCGCATCGTGGGAGAGGAACACCTGCTGCAGGCCCGCGCGTCAGGGCGGGGTATTGTCTTTCTCACTCCGCACCTGGGGGGCTTCGAGATGTCAGGCCAGGCCGTGGCCCTGCGCTGGGGGGCCGCGCATGGCCCCATCACGGTGCTGTACCGACCGGCACGCCAGCCCTGGCTGGCCCGGGTGATGGAGACCGCGCGCAACCGCCCTGGCATGCAGGCTGTGCCCACTACGCTGGCGGGCGTGCGCCAGATGATCAAGGCGCTGCGCCGGGGCGAGGCTGTGGGCCTGCTGCCCGACCAGGTGCCGCCTGAAGGGCAGGGCCTGTGGACGCCGTTCTTCGGGCGCGACGCTTACACCATGACCCTGGCCGTGCGCCTGGCCCAGCAGACCGGGGCCGCGGTGCTGTTGGCGCGCTGCGAGCGCCTGTCCTGGGGCCGAGGATTTTTGCTTGTATTGGAGCCGCTGTCTGCTGCGCTCGACGATTCTTTGGAGGCCGCTGTGCTGCAGATCAACCGCGCGATGGAACATGTCATTCGCCAATGCCCCGATCAGTACCTGTGGGGCTACGCCCGCTATAAGCGGCCGCGCGCCGAAGCACCCGCCGGAGGCGTGGCATGAGCGGCCGCTTTGGGGTGTGGTTGATGGGGGTGCTGGCACGCCTGCCGCTGCCGACACTGCGCGCTATGGGCTGGCTGATTGGGCAGGTGCTGTATGTGCTGGCCGCGCCGCGCCGCCGCGTGGCGCTGCGCAATCTGGAGTTGTGCTTTCCGCAGGCCACGTTGGCACAGCGCCGGGCCTGGGCGCGCGAGACCTTTGTGGTGTTTTGCCAGACCTGGCTGGACCGCAGTTGGCTGTGGTTTGCGCCGCGCGATGTGGTGCTGCAGCGCGTCAAGCTGCAGGGTGCCGTGCACGAGCTGGAAGGCGATGCGCCCACCATCATCTTTGCGCCGCATTTCTACGGCATGGACGCAGGGGGGCTGGCCTTGCCCCTGAACACCCCGCGTGCGTTCACGTCCATTTTCTCGACGCACCCCAATCCTGCGGTGGATGCATGGTTCATGGCAGGGCGCCAGCGCTTTGGCGATGTGCGCATGCTGAACCGGGCTGATGGCGTGAAACCCATTATTTCCAGCCTGCGCAAGGGCGGGCTGCTGTACCTGCTGCCCGACATGGATTTTGGTCCGGGGGAGTCCATCTTTGTGCCGTTCTACGGCGTGTCCACGGCCACTGTGCCCTCGCTGTCCCGCTTTGCCCGGCTGGGCCGCGCAAAGGTGCTGGGCATGTACACGCGCCTGACGCCCACGGGCTATGTGGCCGAGCTATCCCCTGCGTGGGACCATTTCCCTACCGACGATGTGGAGGCCGACACCGCGCGCATGAACCGTGAGTTGCAGGGCTACATCGACACCATGCCGGGCCAGTATTACTGGGTGCACAAGCGCTTCAAGACGCGGCCTGAAGGCGAGAACGCTGTTTATCAGTAAAAATAGCCTCTAAGGCTTATGTATCAAGCGCTATAAGCTATGAATTTGATTGCAAAAACAGCTCAAGTGCGCGGATGAGCACGGTGAGCTGTTCATGCACCAGCCAATGCGAGGCCCCGGCGACCGGCTGTAGTTGCAGCTGTGGCACCCAGTCCTGGAGGCCGTCCAGCAGGCTGGGCAGCAAGGCGGGGTCATCCATCCCCCAGAGCACCAGCGTCGGGACCTGCACGGCCAGCATGGACGTCGGTATGCTGACTGCTGTGGCCCCGGCGTCGCCCTCGCGCGGCGGGCGCAGCGGGCTGGCGCGGTAGTAGTTGCAGGCGCCCGTCAATCCTTGCTGCCACAGCGCACGGTATTGCTGCCGCACGGCGGTGGTCAGCCAGGCGGGGGCGCTGCCATCCGGGGCGTTGAAGAAGGCGAACAGGCGGCGGAAGTCGTCCTCGGCCAGCAGCGCCTCGGCGTCGGGGCGGCACAGGAAGTGCATGTATTGGCTGGCG
>JAUYGP010000339.1 GCA_030690515.1 Giesbergeria sp. | reverse complement strand
CCTCCAGGTGACCAAAGCGGTCGTTGATGGTTTTGAAATGGTCCAGGTCGAGCATCAGCACGGTCAGCGGCGCATGGCTTTCCCGGGCGCGCTGGAAGGTGGCCTCGGCCACCTCCAGAAAGGAACGCCGGTTGGCCATGCCGGTCAACATGTCGGTGGTGGCCAGGCGGTGCAGTTCACGCTCCAGGTTTTTGCGCTGCGTCACGTCACGGTACAGGCCCTCGACGCCCGCAAACGCGCCGTTGTGGTCGAACAGCGCGTGGCTGCTGATGGAGATGTCGATGACGGTGCCGTCCTTGCGCACCATCTGGCCTGGAAAGTCGGAGACCTCGCCGTGCGCCATGATGGCGGCCTTGAAGGCATCGCGGTCCTTGCTTTGCGGGTAATACGACTCTGCGGTGTGGCCCTCGATCTCATGGGGCTCGTACCCCAGCACGCGGCGCACGCCCGGGCCTACGTGCTGCACAACGCCCTGGGTATCGGTGCGGTAGTACACATCCTGCATGCTCTCGAACAGACGGCGAAAGTGGTGCTCGCTCTCGCGCAATTGTTCCTGTATCTCGTTCTGGTGCGTCATGTCCATGCCGCAGATCAGCAGGGCGGGAGCCCCGTCGAGCGTGATGCCCACGGTCGAGACCAGCACCATGCGCAGATTGCCTTTGGCGGTGCGCACACGAAACTCGGCCGGTTTGTTGGGTTGGCCCGTGTGCTCTGGAGCACTGGCTTGTTGAAGGCGGTCACTCGAACGCAGCTTGTCCAGCGTGTGCACAAAGTCGGAAAGCAAGCGGCCCTGCACATCGAGGAGCGTGTCCGCTTCTAGCAAAACCAAGCTGGCCGTATTGGCGAGGCAGATCACACCGTTCTGGGTGATCAGCACGGCCACTGGCAGAGCGTGCATCAGTTCAGGGTCGCTAAGCATCACAACGGTATCTCTTGATTTGTAAGCCATTGTGGCACTTGGGCGCTGCTGGTGGCTTACAGCGCGCTACCATTGGCCATGAAAAAAACCTATGCCCTGCAGGTCGAGGGCCTGCACCCCGACCGGCGCCTGGACGCCATCAAGCACGAAATCCGCAAATACCTGCGCCGCGAACGCGGCAAGACCTTGCCCGAAGGCATGGATGTGTGGGACTTTGACTGCCGTTTTGCCGTACCGCCGAGCGCGCCAGAACCGGTCGCCCTGGGCGACATCATGGGGTTGATTGACGCCGCTGCCACCGCGCAGGCCGGGCAGTTCTACCTGGAAATCTTGGCGCGCGCCGCCCAGCGCCCGCCGCGTAGCCACTCCGCCGAGAACGCCGACGGTACGCCGCGCGCTGCTGCGCCTTACGAAGGGGATTGATCGGACGGATCGACCGCGCCGAGCGGTGGCAGCAAGCCCGCGGCGCGCAATTTGTCTTTTTTGCTCGGGCGCTTGCCCTTGACGCCGCCGGTGCCACTGCCTGGCTGCGGTGGCGGCGCCACTTCGGTGGGCTCAAAGCCTGCCACCTGTTCCAGCGGCAGACTGAGGCCTTGGCGCTTTTCAATCAGGTGCCAATGCGCCTCGCTGGCGGGGGTGACCAACGTGACGGCCAGGCCGCTTTCGCCCGCGCGGCCGGTGCGGCCGATGCGGTGGATGTAATCGACGGCCGAACGCGGCAGGTCGTAATTCACCACCACGGGCAGTTGCGCAATGTCGATGCCGCGCGCCGCCAGATCGGTGGTGACCACCACTTGCCAGCGGTCGGCCTTGAATTCGTCTAGCACCTGCGTGCGTGCGCCCTGGCTCAGGTCGCCATGGAAGGGCGTGGCAAACACCTTGGCGCGGTAGAGCTTTTCTGCCACATGCTCGGCGGTGTATTTGGTGGCAACAAATACCAGCACGCGCTCCCAGCCTTCGTCTTTGATCAGCTTGAGCAAGAGCTGCGTGCGTCGTTGTTCGTCCACCGCAATGGCGCGTTGCACGATCGCAGCTGCACCGTTTTCGCCCTCCTCGGCCGGTGCGACTTCAATGCGCACGGGATCACGCAGAAGGCCATGGGCCAGTTGCTGTACGTCAGCCGGAAAGGTGGCAGAGAACAACAGGTTCTGGCGCTGGCGCGGTAGCAGCGCCAAGACGCGCTGCAACTCGTCGGCAAAACCCAGGTCGAGCAGGCGGTCGGCCTCATCGAGCACCAGCAGGCCCACCTCGGACAGGCGCAGTGCGTTGTGCTCCACCAGATCGAGCAAACGGCCTGGGGTGGCCACCACCACATCCGCACCACCGCGCAGCGCCATCATTTGCGGATTGATGGAGACGCCGCCAAACACCACGGCGATGCGCGGTGGCGACGGCAACGCCGTCGCCAGTTCGCGCAGCACGCCGCCCACTTGGGCCGCCAGCTCCCGGGTGGGTACCAGCACCAGGGCCTGCACATTCCGCTGGCCGGGCAGGCGGGCCTCTTGCACCCGCTGCAGCAGCGGCAGGGCAAAGGCCGCTGTCTTGCCCGAGCCCGTTTGAGCTTGGCCGAGCAGGTCGGTACCGCGCAGGATGGCGGGAATGGCCTCGGTCTGGATGGGGGTAGGCGATTGAAAACCCTGTGCTGCAGCAGCGGCAGCCAGGGCGGGGGAAAGACCAAGAGAGGCAAAAGGCATGGAATGGGGCGCTGGTGCAGCGGCAGGATGGCGGGCCAGGGCGCGCACGTGGGACAAAAACAAGGATTGTGCGCCACGGCCGATAATCCACGCCTGCTTTTTACAAAGAACCAGACCATGGCTTTTGCCCTTGATTCCAGTGCCATCACCCATGGCATCCAGTTGGCGGTTGCGCCCGTGTTCCTGCTCACCGCGGTGTCGGGGATGATCGGCGCGGTGGCCGGGCGGCTGGCACGCATCATTGACCGTGCGCGGGTGGTGGAAGACCGAGCATGCAAGGACGCCAGCTTTGTGGCCGCCGCCTACCGGGAACTGGCCCAACTGCGCACGCGCGGGCGGCTGGCCAATGGCTGCATTGCCTTGCTGACTTTCTGCTCCTTCCTGATCGGACTCACCATCATTCTGCTGTTTCTGGGGGAGACCACCAGCTTTCAGGCCAACCGCATGGCGGTGGCGGGGTTTCTGGCCGGGGTGGTGTGTTTCCTGCTGGCGCTGGTGTGCTTTTTGACCGAAACCGTGATTGCAACGCGTCTGCTCAATTTCCCCCTGCTGAACGAAGGCGCTGCACCATGAGATCGGCGCTCAAGACCGGTGGCCTGGTGTATTCCACCGATGCGGGCCGCATGTGCCCGGACTGCCGCCAGCCCGTGGCTGAATGCACCTGCCGCCAGGCACGCCCGCGTCCGGCAGGCGATGGCACAGCACGCGTCAGCCGCGAGAGCAAGGGGCGTGGCGGCAAGACCGTGACCGTGGTGCGTGGATTGCCTCTGGAAGATGCCGCACTGGCCCAACTGGGCAAGCTGCTCAGAACGGGGTGTGGCAGCGGCGGTACGGTGAAAGACGGCGTCATCGAGGTGCAGGGTGACCACGCCGACCAGGTGCTGGAGCTGCTGCGCAAGCAGGGCCATGCCGCCAAGCGATCCGGGGGCTGAGAGCATGGCGCCCACGCACCCGGATCAGTTGCAAAAGCTGGTGGAGATGCGTATGCCCTTTGGCAAGTACGAAGGGCGCCTGCTGGCCGACCTGCCCGGCAACTACCTGAACTGGTTTGCGCGCGAGGGTTTTCCGCAGGGCGAGCTGGGTCGCTTGTTGGCCCTGATGCACGAGATCGATCACAACGGCCTGTCGGCGTTGCTCGATCCCTTGCGCCCGCGCAGCTAAATATTGATCAGGGGTTCAGCTTAAGGATGTCCTACAAAACTCTACATGAGTAGGTGTAGTGCGGATCGGGATGGGATGCTAGTGCCCCGAGTTGGAAGTATGTTTCATAAAAATGCCGAGAATCGCCGCCATGCAGCGTTGCAAATCCTCGCGATAGCACCGGCTATCGCTGT
>JAUYGP010000328.1 GCA_030690515.1 Giesbergeria sp. | reverse complement strand
CGCGGTCGTGGACTGTAATGGTTAACAAGCAGCTGCATCCGACCGTCTACGGCGTTCTGCTGAAGTTAAACGTTGAATCTCACATGAAGTATTTCGCGCGCTATTTTTTCTTTTCCCTGGCCTTGGTAGCACCATGGAGCCATGCGGCCGCGCCAGACCCCTCGCTTGTGGGGTGTTGGCGTGCGGAAAAGATCGTTCTGTACGCGCAGGACGGCTCAAAGGCCGAGGACACGTCCGGGCGTTGCGTTCTCCAATTCAAGGAGGAGTTCATCGAATCGACATGCATGACGTCCACGGGCATGGCGAGAACGTCTTATCAGTATCGGATTGACCGGCCTAATGTCTATCGGACCACCATGACGGGCAGCACCTTCAAGACGGACTTGATCGGTGCAACGCGAGAGTATGAATACCGCGTTGATGGTGACCGACTCGTCACCGTGACCCCTCCGCAGTCCACGTTGCCCACACCTCCCGCAGCCGCCATGCGGGTGGAATCAGAAGCGACAAGGAAGTCATGCGAGTGATTGGTGCAACGCTTTTGCACATTGAACGATTCTTCTTGCCGGACCAGTCTAGGGTCTTCCTCTCCGAGTGAGTGCGCCGTGCCTGGCGCGCATAAAAAAACCGGCTCCTCAGAGCCGGTTTTTCACAGGGAGTTACTGGGTTCAGTAACGGCCGCCGCCGTAGCCGCCCGTGCCGTAGCCCACGTCCGAGCGTTTGCCGGCACCGTAGCCCGCCGCGCCGTAAGCACCGGCGCTATTGCTTGCTTCGCGGGGACGGGCCAGGTTCACCACGATGGAACGGCCATCGACCGACATGCCGTTCAGCGCGCTGATGGCGGCCTGGGCGACTTCGGCGGAGGCCATTTCCACAAAGCCGAAGCCTTTGGAGCGGCCGGTTTCGCGGTCCATCATGACCTTGGCCGAGGCAACGCCGCCAAACTCGGCAAAGTTGCTTTCCAGGCTGGAATCGGTCACGGAATAGGGCAGGTTGCCCACGTAGATTTTGCTGCTCATGGAGGAGCCTTTCTGAAAAATGGTGCGCAACGAAGGGCGCACCGTTGGGGTGCGAGCGTGCGGATCGGGCGTCCGCAGCAACGGGGAAGAAGGGTGGATGGGATCTGGCGTGGCCAGATCATTCATCAGCACGCGGGGGGGTGCGGCATGCTCGTTTGCAGCCAGCCCTGGGTGACTGCAAAGAGACGGGCGGCTTCGCGCGAGGCAAAGGCTTTGTCAAAACGGAACACGCGGCAGTAGCTGCCGTTGCCCTGGGAACGATGGATCGAGAAGGAGGCGCGAAAGCGCCCGCAGTCGGTCGGGTGTGTCGTGGGCGAAACGACGTACTTGCCCATGGAAATGGCGGTCTTTGAAATCGGGTGCATTCAGGGTCGCAGGCGTGGAAAACCGGCCTGCGTGAGCATCAAGGGACGCGGTGGGCTGCAGCTCTACAGACCCACTGGGCGACATAGGTCGCAAAAGGCAACCTGCAGGGAGAGGCTCCTGGGCAGGCGTTGCGGTGATCGCAACTCAGATAATT
>JAUYGP010000313.1 GCA_030690515.1 Giesbergeria sp. | reverse complement strand
CTCGAAGGGTGGCGGGGCGCTCTGGAGGGGCGACTTGGTGGCGGTCTCGGTCATGGCGTGCTCCAGGTTCTGTCAATCTGCTGCGATGCCGGCCCGGCGCGCGGCAACAAAGCCACGTGCAGCGTCGTCGTGCAAGGCGTGGCGGCCACCCACCACGCGGGGCACACCGCCCACCCACAGGCTGTGCAGCGCACTCGTGCGCTGGCTGGCAAACACATGGGCAGCGAGCATACGCTCGGCGTCCAGCCCGGCCAGCGCCACATGCTGCGGCTCCAGCGCCAGCATATCGGCTTGCTGGCCCACGGCCAACCCGGCGACGCTCCGGCCCGCGGCCTGCGCGCCGCCCCGCACCGCCTGCTGTGTCATGGCGGTGGCCACTTGGGCATGCGCGTTGCTGGCCAACACGTTGCGCTGGCGCAGGCTCAGGCGTTGGCCGTATTCGAGCAGCATGAGTTCTTCCGCCGCGTTGACGCAGGCATGGCTGTCCGAGCCCACGCCCCAGGCACCACCGTGCACCAGCCACTGCGGCATGTCGAAAATGCCGTCTCCCAGATTGGCCTCTGTGCTGGGGCAAATGCCCGCCACAGCGCCGGTGCGAGCGGCTGCGGCGTATTCCCCCTGCGTCATGTGGGTGGCGTGCACGAGGCACCAGCGGGCATCCACAGGCGCGTGGTCCAGCAGCCACTGCACAGGACGCTGGCCGCTCCAGGTGATGCAGTCCTCCACCTCTTGCGTCTGCTCGGCGATGTGGATGTGGATGGGGGCCTGCGGGCTCAAAGCGGTGATGCCAGCAACGGCTTCGCGCAGGCTGTCCGGCGGCACCGCGCGCAGTGAATGCGGGGCCAGGCCCAAAACAGCCGCTTGCGCTTGTGCAGCGGGCGCCAGGCGCTGCAATAACGAGAGCATGTTGTCGGTACTGCGGATGAAGCGCGCCTGGTCCTTGCGGGCGGGCAGGCCGCCAAAGCCACTGGTCTGGTACAGCACGGGCAGCAGCGTCATGCCGATACCCGCCGTTTGCGCGGCGCGCAGCAGGGCGTGGGCCAGCGCGGCGTCGTCGGCATAGGGCCGACCCGCCTGGTCGTGGTGCAAGTAATGGAATTCGCACACCGAGGTGTAGCCAGCCTCCAGCATTTCCACGTAGAGCCAGGTGGCAATGGCCTCCAGGCTCTCGGGGGCGATGTGGGCCGCAAAGCGGTACATGAGGTTGCGCCAGCTCCAGAAGCTATCCTGGCTCTCGGCCCGGTATTCGGTAAGGCCCGCAAAGGCGCGCTGGAAGGCGTGCGAATGCAGGTTGGGCATGCCGGGCAACAGCGGGCCGGGTGCGCGCGGTGCGCTGCCGGGGGCGCTACCCGGGGCCACGGCCAGCAAGCGCCCCGAGGCATCCCATTGCAGCAAGACATCGCGTGCCCAGCCACCGGGCAGCAGGGCGTGTTCGGCAAACAGGGCTCCGGCAATACCAATGTGCGGGGCTGTCATGCGGCAGCCTCAAAGTGGGTGGTCAGCACCTGCACCAGGCGTTCCAGGTCGCCCGCCGTCCCCACCGAGACACGCAAAAAGGTCTCGAACCCCGGGTCCTTCCAGGGTTTAGTGATGATGCCGTGCGCGAGCAGGGCCTCGTTCACCGGGCCATTGGGGCGGCCCAGGTCAATGAACAGAAAGTTAGTGGCCGAGGGCGCAATGCGAATCCCCTGCAGGCCGGGCGCCCCACGCAGGCGCGCCGCCAGTTGCTCGCGCAGCCGCACCGTCTCGGCCACGGCGTTCTGCATATGGGCTTCGTCGCCCCAGGCGGCCAGCGCGGCCGTCTGCGCGGCGTAGTTCACATTGAACGGCGTGCGCACGCGGTCCAGCAGCTGCACCAGCGCGGCATCCGACGCCAGGCCGTAGCCCACGCGCAGGCCCGCCAGACCCCAGGCTTTGGAGAAGGTACGCAGCACGATCCAGGGCATGCTGCGCGCGCGCAGCAGGGCCAGCACATCGGGGTAACCGGGAGCGAGGCGCGCGTATTCGACATAGGCCTCGTCCACCACCAGCAGGGTGTGATCGGGCGTGGCGTCCAATAGGCGGGTGAATTCGCCCGCATCAAACATGCAGCCCACGGGGTTGGACGGGTTGGCCAGCATGGCCATGTGGGGGCCGCGTGCGAGGGCCGCGCACCAGGCATCGGGATCAAAGCCCAGCGCGGGCGTCAGCTCCAGCAGCTCGACCTGCGCGCCCATCATGCGCGGGTAGATTTCGTGCAGGCCAAAGGCCGGGCGCTGGGTGAGCACGCGGGCGCCCGGCGACAGAAAGGCCTGGCACAGCATCTGCAAGATGTCTTCAGAGCCATTGCCGACCACGATGCAGTCGGTAGCGACGCCCGTGCGCTCGCCAATGGCGGCACGCAGCGCTGTGCACTGGGCGTCGGGGTAGTTGCCCACCTGGGCGGCCAGATCCACCAGCACCCGCGCCACGGCGGGACTGGGGCCATAGGGGTTTTCGTTGCTGGCCAGGCGGGCAATGTCGGTCACGCCGTAGCGTACGCGCACGGCCGCAGACGACAGCCCGGCGTTGTAGGCCGGCAGCGGGAGCACCTCGGGACGGGCGAGGGCATGGATGGAAGGAGCGGTCATGGAGCGAATCCTTAGTGGGTCGATGACGCGTAAGCCGGTGCGCCCTGCACGACGCGCCCTTGCCGCACGATGGTGCGTGCAGGTTTGTGGCCAAACCAGTACACCAGCTCGGCCGCTTGCGCAAAGGGCCACAGCACGAAGTTGGCCGGGCGGTGGGACGCGAGCAGGCCGTGGGTGTCTTGCAGGCCCAGCGCGCGGGCCGCATGCTGGGTGATGCCTGCCAGCGCCTCAGGCACCGTCAGGCGAAACAGCGTACAGGCCATGTTGGCCATGAGCAGCAGGCTGAGTGCGGGCGAGGTGCCGGGATTGTGGTCGGTGGACACGGCCATGGGCACACCGGCGGCGCGGAGTTGCGCAATCGGCGGCAGCTGCGTGTCGCGCAGCGTGTAGTAGGCGCCGGGCAGCAGCACCGCCACGGTGCCTGCGGTTTTCATGGCGTCGATGCCAGTCTGCGACAGATGCTCGATGTGGTCGCACGACAACGCGCCGTAGCGGGCGGCCAGCGCCGAGCCGCCCATGTCCGAAATCTGCTCAGCGTGGAGCTTCACCGGGATGCCCAGTTGCTGTGCGGCGCGGAACACTTGTTCGGTCTCCGCAAGCGTGAAGGCGATGCGCTCGCAGAACACATCGACCGCATCGACCAGGCCCTCGGCGGCCAGCGTGGGCAGCATCTCGTTGCAGACGAGGTTGATGTAGTCCTGGCTGCGCCCTGCGTATTCGGGCGGCAGCGCGTGCGCCCCCAGAAAGGTGGTGCGCACCGTAACGCCCAGCGCCTCGCCCAGGCGGCGCGCGACGCGCAACTGCTTGCGCTCGTGCGCGAGCGCCAGGCCGTAGCCGGACTTGATTTCGATGGCACACACGCCTTCATCGAGCAGCGCCTGCAGGCGAGGCAATGCGAGGGCGAACAGATCGTCTTCACTCGCGGCGCGGGTGGCGTTCACGCTGGAGACGATGCCGCCGCCCGCGCGGGCCACCTCTTCGTAGCTGGCACCAGCCAGGCGCATGGCAAATTCGTTGGCCCGCTGGCCGCCATAGACCAGATGGGTGTGGCAATCGACCAGGCCAGGCGTGGCGAGCCCGCCGCCGCCATCGAACTGCGGCAACGCGGCATAGGCGGCAGGCACGGCGCGCTCGGGGCCAACCCAGCGCAGCATGCCGCCTTCCACCACCACGGCAGCCCATTCGTCTGCCGCCAGCGGCACATCGGGCACAGCGAGTTCCGGCACCAGGCGCAGGTTGCGCCACACGCCCGTGGCGGAAGAGGTTGAAGACATCATGCGTACCCCGAAAAAGCTATTATTTTGATAGCTGCTAGCGCTTTATGGATAAGCGCTAGAGGCCATTTTTATTCAAATTTTCTTCTTTTCACAAACGCTTCATAGGCTCCAGCAGGACGTGCAGGAGCACGCCGTCCTCTGCGCCGGTCTCCGGCACCGCGCTCCAGGCGCAATCCTCGCCCGCCCACCACAGACCGGCATCTGGCACCAGCCGCACCACGGCTGGGCCTGGGGCGGTGGCCAGGGGCGCGACGGTCCAGCGGCCCTGCACTGCGAGCAGCAACCCGGCAAGCCGGGCGGGCAGAATGGCTTTATTTTTCAACACCTGCACTGCACCGCGCCAACGGATGCTGCGCGTCATCAGGTTGAAATCCTGAGAGGTGCTACCCAGCAATTCGCATTCCATGCCGCCATCGCCCGCAAAGCCAAAGGGCTGCAGCGCTTCATTCAGTCGATGGTCGATTCCCGTGGCGCTCTGGCGCAAGTGCACGCCATCGCCTGTGAGCAGGGTGATGACCCGGTCCACCCCCGCAAAGCGCGAGAACGGGCCGCTCTGCGCGATCGTCGCCACGCTCACGCGCCAGTCGAAATGCTCCATGTCCGCGCCCGGCGGCCAGCAGGCGAGTTCGCGCGTGGCGCCGCCGCCGTTCTTCCAGGGGGTGGCTGGCACCTGGCCCAGGTCAAATTGCTGCATGGCCGGTTTACTTCACCATCGGCAGCTTGAGGCCCTGCTTTTTCGCCGTCTCTACGGCCAGCGCGTAGCCCGCGTCGGCGTGG
>JAUYGP010000289.1 GCA_030690515.1 Giesbergeria sp. | reverse complement strand
ATGGACATCTCCGACCGCGTGGTCGTGCTCGATTACGGCAAAAAAATCGGCGACGGCGAGCCTGAAGAAGTACGCAACAACGAAGACGTCATCAGCGCCTACCTGGGAACCAGCCACTAAAGGCCGGGAGAAAAACAACATGGCATTCTTTCTTGAAACATTGATTGGCGGCCTGATGGCCGGCATGCTTTATTCGTTGGTAGCGCTCGGCTTCGTGCTGATCTACAAGGCCTCTGGCGTGTTCAATTTCGCCCAGGGCGCCATGGTGCTGTTCGCAGCCCTGGCCATGGCACGGTTTTCGGAGTGGATTCCGGGATGGACCGGCATCGACAACAAAATTCTGGCCAACGTCCTTGCCTTCGTGATCGCTGGCGCCTGCATGTTTGTGGTGGCCTGGGTCATCGAACGCCTGGTGCTGCGCCACCTGGTGAACCAGGAAGGTGCCACGCTGCTCATGGCCACGCTGGGCATTGCCTACTTTCTCGAAGGCCTGGGACAAACCTTCTTTGGCAGCAACATCTATCCGATCGACATCGGGATGCCCAAGGATCCGGTCTTTTTGTTTGATTCCATTTTCCCTGGCGGCCTTCTCGTCAACCAGGAAGACGTGATCGCTGCAGCCATTGCCGCCGCGCTGGTGATTCTGCTGAGCATCTTCTTCCAGAAGACCACCACGGGACGCGCCCTGCGCGCCGTGGCCGACGACCACCAGGCGGCGCAGTCCGTAGGCATCCCGCTCAACCGTATCTGGTTCATCGTGTGGTGTGTGGCGGGGGTGGTGGCCTTGGTGGCCGGGATGATCTGGGGCTCCAAGCTGGGGGTGCAGTTCTCCCTCACCACGATTGCCCTGCGTGCACTTCCCGTCGTCATTCTGGGCGGCCTCACCTCGGTGCCTGGCGCCATCATCGGCGGCTTGATCATCGGCGTGGGCGAGAAGCTCTCCGAGGTCTACCTCGGTCCCTACGTGGGCGGCGGTATCGAGATCTGGTTCGCTTACGTGCTAGCCCTGGTGTTTCTGCTGTTCAGGCCGCAAGGCTTGTTCGGAGAGAAGATCATTGATCGCGTTTAAGCCATAAAAAGAATCAAGGAAATCCACCATGTTCTACCGCGAAAACGGCCAGTTCAAGACGAACTACCGCTCCGACCAGCAGATCTTCCCCATTGCGCAGGACCGCATCGCCGTGGCACTGATGCTGGCAGCCGCCTTCGTCGCCGTGCCACTGCTGGCCAGCGAGTATCTGTACACATCCATCCTGATTCCCTTTGTCATCATGTCGCTCGCCGCGCTCGGCGTGAACGTACTGGTGGGCTATTGCGGACAGATTTCGCTGGGGTCCGGGGCCTTCATGGCCGTGGGGGCCTACGGTGCCTACAACTTCTTTGTGCGCATTCCCGGCATGCCCCTGATCGCCACGCTGATCCTGGGGGCTGTGATGCTGGCCTGTCTGCTGCAGGTGGCCCGCCCGACGCGGCGCCTGGCCCTTGCGTCCCGGGATCTGGCGCAGGACATGGAGACCCCTGACCTGCCCGTGCGGGGGGCGCGTGAGATGCGGGAGC
>JAUYGP010000287.1 GCA_030690515.1 Giesbergeria sp. | reverse complement strand
GAGCAGATTGCCGCCGTGCGCCTGCGCGAGCTGCCGGGCCTGCGCCTGACCAGCAGCATCGGCCTGGCCGAGACCCAACCCCACCAACGCCAGTTGCGCGACTGGATCAACGATGCCGATGCCGCCCTCTACCGCGCCAAGCACTTGGGGCGCAACCAGGTCAGCACCTTCCAGGCGCCTGCGGTGGCGGCCCTCTCTGCGGTGCCTGCACCAGGTCTCTGAAATTTGAAAGAAAACGGGCTCTAGCGCTTACCAATCAAGCGCTTGCTGCTCTCATTTTTGTATCAATCGAAAACCGGCGTAGCCACCAAGCCCGGCCAGGACACGCGCACCGTGCAGCCTTCGCCCGGCGCGGCCGTAGCCTGCACCTGGCCGCCGTGGCGCCGGGCCACGGCGCACACCAGGGCCAGGCCGGTGCCCACGCCCTCAAACTCGTTCTCGCGGTGCAGACGTTGGAAGATGCCGAACAGCCCCTTCGCCTGCGCGGGGTTGAAGCCCACGCCGTTGTCCTGCACCCACAGCGTGCACGCCCCGTCGGCAGCGCGCTCGGCCCCCACGGTGATGCAGGCCGGTGCCCGCCCCTGGGTGAACTTGAGTGCATTGGACAACAAGGCATCGAGCAGAGCGCCCAGCAGCGCCGCATCGCCCTGCACGGTAGGCAGTGCTGGCGCCACCTGCCACTGCACGGCGCGTCCTTGCAGCGCGGCGGCCAGCGGCGCGCGGGCCTGCTCGACCAGCACGCCCAGGTCCACGGCCTGCAGGCACAGCGGCGCGCGGTCAATGCGTGCCAGCGCCAGCAGACCATCGAGCATGCGGCCCATGCGCCGGGCCGACTGGTCCATGGTGCCTAAAAAGGCCAGCGCCTCCTGCCTTGCCTCGGGCTCCAGGCCTTGCGCCTCCTCCAGCAGCTCGCGCACCAGCGGCCCGTAGGAGGTGATGTGGCGCAGCGGCGCCCGCAGGTCGTGCGATACGGCGTGCACCCATTCGTCCTGTGCGGCCACCTGCTGCGCCCACTGCTGGTCGCGCTGGGCCAGCAGGGCGCGCAGCGCCGGGGCATCGAGCGCGGCGTAGGCGTCCGCCCCCGGTGCGCCGGGGGGGGCTGCATCCGGGGGGGGCGTGCTCATGGCTTGGGCTGTTTGGTGGGGCGCTGCCAGTCGGCAATGCTGACCTGCCGTCCGCGCGCCACACCCAGCGCGCCTGCAGGCACGTTCTTGGTGATGGTGGAGCCGCCACCCACCGTGGCCCCGGCGCCAATGCGCACCGGCGCCACCAGTACGCAGTTGCTGCCAATGTGCACATCGGCACCCAGCACGGTGCGGTGCTTGTTGGCACCGTCGTAGTTGGCAGTGATGCTGCCCGCGCCGAAGTTCACACGCTCGCCCACGGTAGCGTCGCCCAGATAGGCCAGGTGGTTGGCCTTGGCACCGTCGGCCAGGGTGGAGTTCTTCACCTCGTCAAAATTGCCGATATGCACCCCGCGACCCAGTTGTGCACCGGGGCGCAAACGGGCAAAGGGGCCCACCAGGGCGCCCTCGCCCACGGTGGCACTCATCTGTTCGCCATCGATATGGGTATAGGGGTGGATGACGGCACCCGCGTCAATGCGCGCGTTGGCGATGCAGCAGTGCGCGCCGATCTGCACGCCCTCGCCCAGCACCACACGGCCGGTGAAGATGCAGCCCACATCGATCTCCACATCCTGCGCGCACAGCAGTGCGCCGCGCACGCCGGTGCGCGTATCGTCGCGCAGGTCAAAGCGCGCAGGGTCGGCCAGGCGCACGCCTTGCTCCATCAGCGCAGTGGCCTGGCGCAACTGGTGGGCACGTTCGAGTTCGGCCAGCTGCAGCGGGCTGTTCACACCGGCCACCTGCAGCACATCTGTAATACGGTGCGCGACCACGGGGGCGCCGTCCTGCACGGCCAGGGTGACGATTTCGGTCAGGTAGTACTCGCCCTGGGCGTTGGTGTTGGTCAGGCGCGCCAGCCAGCCGCGCAGCAGGCGTGCGGGCACGGCCATGATGCCGCTGTAGATCTCGGTGATGGCACGCTGGGCCTCGCTGGCGTCCTTGTGCTCGACGATGCCCTGCACCGCGCCGTCGGCATTGCGCACGATGCGGCCATAGCCCGTGGGGTCGTCCATGGTCACCGTCAGCAGCGCCAGCTGCCCGCCCGGCACCGCCTGCGACGCAGCCACCAGCGCGCGCAACGTGTCGGCCTGGGTCAGCGGTACATCACCCGAGAGCACGACCACCGTGCCGTCGTCCTGCAGCTGCGGCACGGCCTGCTGCACGGCGTGGCCGGTGCCCAGTTGCGGTTCCTGGCGCACAAATTTCAGGTCAAAACCGCCTCCAACGCTTGCTGCACCTGCGGTAGCAGCTTCTACTTCTGTAGCACAGTGGCCTGTAATGACGATGGCGCTGCGCGCCTGCAGATGGGCGGCCTGGTCCAGCACGTGGTGCAGCAGAGCCCGCCCGCCCAGGCGCTGCAACACCTTGGGAATACGGCTTTTCATGCGCGTGCCTTTACCGGCCGCCATGATGAGGATGTCGAGTGGTGTCATGGCAATCTGTGTTCGTCCGGCGCAGGACCATCCCCGCCGGGAAAAACACCCGATTATCCGCCCCTGCACTGCGGTACGGCACGCGCGCCACCCGGCACCGCACGGTGCAGCGCCCACCGCGCCAACCCACGGGCCAGTTGCCCTGTCGCACGCAGCGCTACACCCAGCGCCTGCCCCAGGTCCCACAGCGGACGCGCCACGCTGCGCTCCCAGTCCCCAGCAGCGGGCGTGGCGCAGGCCACAGGGGGCGCCGCTGCATCCCAGGCAAACGCCACGTCCTGCGCTCCCGGCGCAGCCCAGGGCTCCAGCACCGCAAGGCGGCCCGGCTGGAGAGCGATGGAATCCCCGGCAGCCAGCACATGGTCGTATCCATCGCCCAGGGTCAGCCAGACCCGCCCCTGGGCAATGTGCAGCAGCCCGTGCGCCTGCGGCTGCAGCGACACGGCATGCCCCGCGCGCAAGCGCCAACAACCCGCCGGCGCAGGAGATGGGCAAGCGTCCTTGTTCCTGGGCAGCAACACCGAATCCATGGGGTATGACATGGCGATCTCCTTGCATCAATCAATATAGTGGAATGCCTGCATGATCCTGCCGATTTCATTGCCAGTCCAATGAAAGCGGGGTACGCTATTGATTCACAAACCGCATCAATAAGGCTCTCGGCATGCCTGCTCCGCCCTCGTCTGTCACCCTGCTACGCACCCGCCCCGTGGCTGCGGGCCACTGGCGCGCGTTCCTGGCCGTGGCGCGGCATCTCAACTTTCGGGCGGCCGCAGAAGAACTGGCGCTCACGCAATCGGCCGTGAGCCGCCAGATCCAGGCGCTGGAGGACGAGGTGGGTCTGCCGCTGTTCCTGCGCCACACCCGTGCCGTCGAACTGACAGGCGCGGGCGCGCAATTGCAGCGCACCGTGGCACCGGCCCTGGAGCGCATCGACGCGGCCGTGCGCCTGGTGCGCCAGACGGCGGGGCGTAAAAGCGTGGCCATCGCTACCTGGGCCAGTTTTGCCTCGACCTGGCTCATCCCGCGCATGGAGGCCTTCCAGCGCGACCACCCCGACATTGACCTGCGCATCGACGCCAGCGATGCCCCGGTCGACATGGACACCGCCGACATTGACCTGGCGCTGCGCTACAGCCTGCCCGGCGCGCGCATGGCGGGCGCCGAGCGGTTGTTTGGCGAGCAGTTGGCGGTGGTGGCCAGCCCCTGGCTGCTCAAAAGCACGCTGCCCGTGCGCGCACCCGCCGATGTGGCCCGCTTCACCCTGATTGAAGCGGGCGATGCGCACCGCAGCCTGCACCTGGAATGGCTGTCCTGGCGCCGCTGGTTCGACGCCCAGGGCTGCCCACAACTGCAACCCCAGCGCTGGCTGTCCTTCAACCACGCGCACCAGATCGTGCAGGCCGCACTCAGCGGCCAGGGCCTGGCGCTGGCACGCCTGCCCTTGGTGGCAGACGCGCTGGCCCGGGGCGACTTGGTGGAGGTGCTGCCCGGCCACCGGCTCGACTCACCGCTGGCCTATTGGCTGCTGGTGGGCCCGCGCAGCAGCCAGCGCCCCGAGGTGCAGGCCTTTTGCACCTGGCTGCGCGCCGAGGCAGCTGCCACGCGCACCGCGCTGGGCGAGGCGGCAGAACCCAGTGTGCCAGGCCCATGAATATCAAATTGATAGCTTTAACCGCTTGATGGATAAGCGATTAAGGCCATTTTTACCCTATTATTGCCCCAGCAGCACACGCGCAAACTTGCGTTTGCCCACCTGCACCACATAGCTTCCGGCACCCAGCTTGAGGCCCTTGTCGGAAACCACGGTGCCATCCACCCGCACGCCGCCGCCATCGATCAGGCGGCTGGCCTCGCTGGACGAGGGCGCCAGGTTGGCCTGCTTGAGCAGGGCCGCAATGCCCAGCGGTGCACCCGCGAGCTGAACCTCGGGAATTTCGTCTGGCACGCCACCCTTGCTGCGGTTGGCGAAATCCTGCTCCGCCGCGTCGGCGGCAGCAGCGCTGTGAAAACGCGTGGTGATCTCCTTGGCAAGCATCACCTTGGCGTCCTTGGGGTTGCGCCCGCCTTCCACCTCGGCCTTGAGCTGGGCAATCTCCGCCAGCGAGCGGAACGACAGCAGCGTGTACCAGCGCCACATCAACGTGTCGGAAATCGACAGCACCTTGGCAAACATGGTGTTCGCCGGTTCGCTGATGCCGATGTAGTTGTTCTTGCTCTTGCTCATTTTCTCGACGCCGTCGAGTCCTTCGAGCAAGGGCATGGTCAGGATGCACTGCGGCTCCTGACCGTATTCCTGCTGCAGATGGCGGCCCATCAGCAGATTGAACTTTTGGTCCGTACCGCCCAGCTCCAGGTCACTCTTCAAAGCCACCGAGTCATAGCCCTGCATCAGCGGGTACAGGAACTCGTGCACGCTGATCGACTGGCCGGTGGTAAAGCGCTTGTGAAAATCGTCACGCTCCATCATGCGCGCCACGGTGTACTTGGCCGCCAGCTGGATCATTCCGCTGGCGCCCAGGGGCTCGCTCCACTCGCTGTTGTAGCGAATCTCGGTGCGCGCGGGGTCCAGCACCAGGCTGGCCTGGCGGTAGTAGGTTTCGGCGTTGGCTTTGATCTGCTCGGGCGTCAGCGGCGGGCGTGTGCTGTTGCGGCCCGAGGGGTCACCGATCAGGCTGGTGAAGTCGCCGATCAGAAAGATCACCTGGTGGCCCAGGTCCTGCAACTGGCGCATCTTGTTGAGCACCACGGTGTGGCCGATGTGGATGTCGGGCGCTGTGGGGTCGAGCCCCAATTTGATGCGCAGCGGCTGGCCTGAAGCCTCGGAGCGCGTGAGTTTTTTAACCCATTCGTCCTTAGGCAGCAGCTCCTCGACACCGCGCAGCGAAATTTCCAGCGCCCGTCCTACACCATCAGAGACCGGGATTGTTGTAACAGCAGATTGATTCATAAGGGTTTTCTAGGGTGTCGCGCCTAACGGGTTCGCTATACTTGCGGCCACATCGCAGTGGCGGATTCTAATTGGCCCGCTTTTCCGGGCTGCTTCCGGTGCACTGCGGCACTGAATTTTCGTGTGTCGTGCTTCCCCAGACCCCCGCGTCCGGGGCCTGCAACAGGCACACACTCACCCTGGGGATCGCATCTTGAATCATGGCTTGACCACCACCGGCGCCGCATTGCTCGATCGGATTTCCCAAGGCATTCAAAAACACCCCAAACGTATCACCGCCCTTCTGGCGGCACTGCTGCTGACCGGCGGGGGTGGCGCGTTTGCCGTGGCTTCGCTGGCCCCCGATCCTGCCGACCTGCCGGTGCGCATGATCGAGCAGTCCATCGACTCTCTGGCCAGCGGCAACACCTTGGCGGCACTGACGGAGCAGCCCGGTTTCTCATTGTTTCGCAGCGAGCAGGTGCGCAGCAGCGATTCGGCTGAGTCCCTACTACAGCGCCTGGGCGTGGCTGATCCGTCCGCCGCCGCCTTTTTGCGGCGCGACAGCGCCACGCAGCGCAACCTCTTGGGCCGCACCGGCCGACTGGCATCGGCCGAAACCACCGACGACCATCGCCTGCTGCGCCTGACCGCGCGCTGGGCGCCCGACGACAGCGGTTACTTCAAGCGCCTGGTGATCGAGAAGACCGACAGCGGCTTTGCCTCCCGCATCGAAACCGCCCAGCTCACGGCCTCTAGCCGCCTGGTCGGTGGCGTGATCCAAAGCTCCCTGTTTGCCGCCACCGACGACGCGCACATCCCCGACGCGGTGGCCGTGCAGGTGGCCGAGCTGTTCTCGGGCGACATCGATTTTCGCCGCTCCCTGCGCAAAGGCGACCGCTTCTCCATCGTCTATGAAACGCTGGAAGCCGACGGCGAGCCCCTGCGCAGCGGCCGCGTGCTCAGCGCCGAGTTCCTGAACAACGGTAAATCCCACGAGGCGTTGTGGTTCCAGGAGCCCGGCGCCAGCAAGGGGGCGTACTACACCCTCGACGGCCAAAGCATGCGCCGCGCCTACCTGGCCTCGCCCGTGGAGTTTTCCCGCGTGTCCAGCGGTTTTGCCATGCGTTTTCACCCCATCCTGCAAAAATGGCGCGCCCACTTGGGCACCGACTTTGCGGCCCCCACCGGCACCGCCGTACGCACCGTGGGTGATGGCGTGGTCGAGTTCGCAGGCGTGCAAAATGGTTTTGGCAACGTCATCTACGTCAAGCACCGCAACCAGCACGTCACTGTCTACGCCCACCTGAGCCGCATCAATGTGAAAAAGGGCCAGTCGGTAGCACAAGGCGACAACATCGGCGCCGTAGGCTCCACGGGCTGGGCGACTGGCCCGCACCTGCATTTTGAGTTCCGCGTCAATGGCCAGCACCAGGATCCCATGACCATCGCCCGCCAAAGCGAGTCCGCCGCACCGGTGTCCACCGCAGCCCGTCCAGCGTTCGAGCGCCTGGCCGCTGTCATGCGCACCGAGCTGGCGTCTGCCGAACTCATTCAACAGGCCAGCGCTGAATAGCGATGCACCCCCCTGAGGCGCTTCGCGCCTTGCAAGGCCGCGGGTCACCGTGAATTCATCTTCCGCTTCCGAGCTGTACATCGGCCTGATGTCGGGCACCTCGCTTGATGGTGTCGACGCCGTGCTCGCCGATTTCTCTGGCCCCCGCTGCCAGGTACGGGGGCACCATGCCACTCCGTTCGACGACACCACCCGCGCCGAACTCCTGGCACTCAACAGCCCCGGTGCCAACGAACTGCACCGCGCCGCCCTGGCGGCCAATGCCCTGGCCCGCCACTACGCCAGGGCCGTGCGCGACCTGTTAAAGAAGACCGACGTACCCGCCCATGCTGTGCGGGCCATCGGCGCCCATGGCCAGACCGTGCGCCACCGCCCGGGGGAGTTCGACGGCACGGGCTATACCCTCCAGCTCGACAACCCGGCATTGCTGGCCGAGCTGACCGGCATCGCCGTGGTGGCCGACCTGCGCAGCCGCGACGTAGCGGCTGGTGGCCAGGGAGCACCGCTGGTGCCCGCCTTTCACCAGCACATGTTCGGCCAGCCGGGGCAGGATTTGCTGGTGCTGAACCTTGGCGGCATTGCCAACCTCAGCGTGCTGGCCGCAGAGGGGCCCGTACTGGGCTTTGATTGCGGCCCCGGCAACGCCCTCATGGACCACTGGTGCCAGCGCCACACAGGCCAGCCGTTTGATCGCGATGGCGCCTGGGCGGCCAGCGGCCAGGTGCTCCCCGGCCTACTAACCCTGTTCAACGAGGAACCCTACCTGCACCGCGCACCGCCCAAAAGCACGGGGCGCGACCTGTTCCGTCCCGAATGGCTACAGGAGCGGCTGGCGCGCTTTGGCCCGGCAACACCGGCAGACGTCCAGGCAACATTGACAGAATTGACCGCCAGCGCTTGTGCAGAAAGCGCTAGCAGCTATCGAAATAATAGTAGTTTTCTGGCTGTCTGCGGGGGAGGCGCCTTCAACCGGTACCTCATGGCGCGCTTGCAGGCTCTGCTGCCCACATTACAGGTGCAGGCGACCGATGCCTTTGGTTTGCCCGCTCTGCAGGTAGAGGCCGCGGCCTTTGCCTGGTTGGGCCGCCAGGCCGTGCTGGGCCTGCCGGGCAACCTCCCCATGGCAACGGGCGCCCAAGGCGCCCGTGTGTTGGGGTGTAGCTACCCGGCGTAAAACGCTGCAGGGGCCTGCGCAAGCGGCCCTGGCAAGGCCCGGCTCAGGAGAAGCTGGAACCGCAGCCGCAGGTCGAGGTGGCGCCCGGGTTCTTGATGACGAACTGCGCGCCCTGCAGGTCTTCCTTGTAGTCAATCTCGGCGCCCACCAGGTACTGGAAACTCATGGCGTCAATCAGCAGCGAAACGCCGTTCTTGGTCATCACCGTATCGTCTTCGTTGGTGATTTCATCAAAGGTAAAGCCATACTGGAAGCCCGAGCAGCCACCGCCTTGCACAAAAACGCGCAGCTTGAGCTCCGGATTACCTTCCTCGGCAATCAGATCCGCCACCTTGGCCGCCGCACTTTCGGTGAAGATGATGGGGTCGGGCATTTCGGTAGGGATATTTTCGGCAACGGCACTCATGGGCAAACTCCAATTCTGGTTGGGCGTGATGCTACTGCAATCTCCCCGTTTCTTCTGCTTACTGCTTGCTTGACGCCAATTTCAGTGTGGGCTTTTCTTCCACCACGGTATCGGCAGGAACCATCTTTCCGCAGATGGTGGCTCCCTGGTGCATTTCCAGGGTTTTGTAGTGCACATCCCCCGAAATGCGCGCCTTGGGCTGCAGTTCCAGCATAGTTCCCGCATGGAGCGGGCCATTGATTTGGCCGTTGACGATCACGTGATCGGCATAGACGGCGCCCTCGACCTTTGCCGATGCGGAGATCACCAGCAGCCCGGGTTTGTCCGACGCAGCCCGCACATCACCCACCACTTCGCCATCGATGCGCAAACCGTCGGTAAAGTGCACATTGCCTTCGATGCGACTACCTTCGGCGATCAGGCTTTTGATGGGGGGTTGCTTGTTGCGGGAAAACATGAATCAGACTCCTTAGCGCACACTGGCACGCATTCGAACAAAAACTCAGTGCACGGCCATGGCTTGGCCCAGCACTGCGGTCTGCGTGGCATGGAGGACGGAACCATCCATGACCCGGGCGGTGACTGTTTTTACCATGACCCGCAGCGGCAAATCGACCATTCCCTCCAACCGGCGGTACTGGCGCAGTTGCAGCGCCGCCGCATTGGGCACCGTCTGGCTCCAGGGTTTGCCGTCGCGCGTGCCTGAAAGCACCAGTTCCAGCCGCCCCTTGAACTCGGCCGCATTTTTGGTCTGGCGCATTACCAGCACCTGCCAACGCAAGTGTGCGTCGGCCAACATTTCCGTCTGCAACCCCCGGATCGCCACCCCCTGGCTACCCGCATTGGCAGGAATGAGTTTTTCGAAGAAACCCAGGTCTTCCCGCAGGGCCGTGTTCTCCCCTTCGGCCTGCCGTAGGCGCGCCATCAATTGCTGCATTGCCGTGCGCTCCGCCACCAGCATGCTGTCCGAGGTATTGACGACCGCCTGCTTTTGCTGGTTTTCTTCCCGCAAGCGATCCACTTCCGAGCGCAGACGAATCAGTTCCTCACGGCTAACACCGTCGATACCAGCAATAGAGCGGCCAAATTCGAACGCCCACATCGCAACGGCAGCGCAAAAACCAAAGACCACCGCCAGAAAAAGCCATCGCAATGGCCACGGCATGGCGCTGCGCACGGCCATACGGGGCGCGCTGATGGTCAGGTGGCGGCGCAACAATCGCAAGCGCATGGGCGTTCGTACTCCTGTGTAATGCAGCGGATCGATACCGACCCCACTCGGGCAAGGCCGGGTCTGCTTTTCGTGCCGCAATATACCCCGGTACCGCAACACCCTCGCCAAAAAAATAAAGCCGCAACCGGGGCGACCCCGTTGCGGCTTTGGGCAAGGCAGTAAAAAAGCGGATTAGCGCTTGGAGAACTGCTTGGCGCGGCGTGCAGAACGCAGACCGACCTTCTTACGCTCGACTTCGCGTGCATCGCGCGTCACGAAACCGGCCTGGCTCAAAGCCGGCTTAAGCGTCGCGTCGTAGTCGATCAGGGCACGGGTGATGCCGTGGCGGGCCGCACCGGCCTGACCGGACTCACCGCCGCCGTGCACGTTGATCATCACGTCGAAGGTTTCGGCGTGGTTGGTCAACAGCAGGGGTTGCTTGGCGATCATGATCGAGGTTTCACGGCCGAAGTAGGACTGGATGTCCTTGCCGTTGATCGTGATCTTGCCAGAGCCTTTTTTCAGAAACACACGGGCGACGCTCGATTTGCGACGGCCGGTGCCATTGTTCCATTCACCAATCATCTCAAGGCTCCTTACAGTTCCAGCACTTTGGGCTGTTGGGCGGTGTGGGGATGCTCAGCACCACCGTACACCTTGAGTTTCTTGATCATGGCGTATCCGAGCGGGCCCTTGGGCAGCATGCCCTTGACAGCCTTTTCCAGCGCGCGGCCGGGGTGCTTGGATTGCATGTCGCGGAAGTTCGTGGCCGTAATACCGCCGGGATAACCCGAGTGACGGTAGTACACCTTGTCGATCGACTTGGTGCCAGTAACCTTGATTTTTGCGGCGTTGATGATGACGATGAAGTCACCGGTATCAACGTGAGGCGTGTAAATGGCTTTGTGTTTGCCGCGCAGACGGAGGGCAACTTCGCTGGCTACCCGGCCGAGCACCTTATCGGTGGCGTCAATCACAAACCACTCGTGCACGACCTCAGCGGGTTTGGCGCTGAATGTAGACATGAGTTTTCTCTTTCGAGGGTTTGACCGGCCTAAAAAGGGACCGGTGTCCTTGGCACTCTTTTCCACGGTCGGCGTTTCTCTGAGTGGAAACCTCTTAGGTGGTACTTACAAACACGGCCCAAGAGCTGCATTCGCACTTCGCCGCGGAGCACACAAGCGCTGCGAAGCCCGCCATTATACAAAGACAACGCGCTTGTGCCAATGTGCTTGCAAAAACGATCAAGCAAACCGGGCGCGCAACGCACGCACGGCGCCTTCCGGCGTCGTCAGCACGGGCAAACCCCGCGCTTTGCGCACGGCAGGCGCAGCGCGGGCATGGCGGAACTGGTAGGCCACGACGCCCGCATCACCACGCTACAGGCAGCAAGACGCGAAGTCTTTCCGCACGTCAGCGACTACACCGCCCTGGACCGCTGGCCGGATTGCGGCCAGCGACGCGCTTGGCAAACCTGCAAGCGTTCCCGGCACCTGCCCCTGCGCAAAGCGACGCACTTCGTCGAGATCAGAAAACAGCTTTTCCACCAGCGGAAAAGACTGCGCGCCTCGGCCGTGGCCACGAGTCGCCCCCGGCACGCTCGAACAACGGAAATCCCAATTGCAGCTCAGCATGCTTGAGCGTTCGGCCCACGGCCGGCAGGGTGTTGTTGATCAAGCGTGCAGCGCCGCTGAAGCTGCCGGTGACCATTACCGCATTGAAGACTTCAATGTGGCGCAGGCGCATCGACGGCAGGCCGCTCAATTTCCCACGTTGCCGCGCTCCAGCGGCTCCATGGCCTTGCGGAATTCGACACAGGCTGCGCGGCCTGCATTGCCCTGCTTGCGGCACTCTTCGCGCAAACACATGCTGCGTGTGAGCACGTTGGTGTTTTCACACAGGGGCACGGGTGCCGGGCGCGGTGCAGGCGTTGGCACGGGTGGTGGCGGTGGCGGCGGTGCGGGCTCTGGGGTAGGCACCGGGCTGATCACTGGCGGCGGCAGCTCTTTGGCGGCTTTGTTCGATCGGGACGAACGCGCTGGCGCCTTGGACACTGCGCGCGGATCGTCCGATGCCACGAAAGCTGGAGCGGGCTCCTCGGCGGCTGCAGGCTCGCTGGCAGCAGCGGTGGGTTCGGAGGCGGGGGCAACGGCGATGGACTGCGACGCCACTTCCTGCGTGGCCTGCACCGGAGGCCTCAGCTCGGTAATGATGGCATCCGCAGGCGCCGGGGCCCGGCTGCTCCAGCCATAGGCCGCTGCGGCCGCCACCACGACAAAGGCAGCGGCCATGGCCAGCCAAGCCATGCCCAGGGGACGCGCTGTCGCTTTTTCTTTTGCCCCACCCGTTTCTTTCGCTGCACGTGCAGCTGCCTTTTGTGAGGGGCTGCGGGCCTGTGCTTTCTCCAGGCCCGGCGCCTGCGGCTCACTGTGCGCCTGGGCTGGTTCCAGAAAACTGCTGCCTGCGAGGTCTTCCATCACAACGGTGTCACCCGGGTCCAGGAACACGGTGTCTGCGGCGTCGGGCTCGGCGGCCATCTGCGCCCGACTCTGCACCTTGGGGATCTCAGCGGGCGCCAGGGGGATCACCACCACGGCAGCAGGCGCCGCAGGTGCGGGCGAGGACGATTGCCGGAGCTTTGCCTTCATCTCGGACGTTACATCCACCGTCGGCACCACCTGCCCTGGACCGGGCTGGTCGGTAGGTTCGACCCAGATGTCGCCCAGGTCGGCGCGAAAATCAAAATGATCGACCCCGTCGGGCGGCGTCGTCATCTCCATGGTCTTCAGGAAGGCATCAATGCTCTGCGGACGATCCTGGGGATTGAGCGCCAGAGACTGGGAGATGGCCGCTACGAAGGCAGGCGAATACGCTTGCCCGAACTGGCGGTGCACCGTCTTGGCCACGCGGGAGAACGGCACCATGCGATCCCGAATGGAGCGCAGGGTGGATGGCAGTGGCGTATCGTTACACAGGCAACCGTGCACCACGGCGGCCAACGAATATAGATCGCTCCAGGGACCCTGGGCCAGATCGGCATCGCCATCCGCGTATTGCTCGATGGGGGCGTAGTTCACCTTCAGAACGGCTGTGTGCTTATGGTCCCGGTCATTGATAGCATGGCGGGCCGCGCCCAGATCGAGCAGCACCGGGGGACCGATGTCTTGTAGAAACAGGTTATCGGGCGATACATCGCGGTGCAAGGTCTGCCCGCCATGCAGCACCCTCAGGGCACCCAGCACACACCACAACATTTTGCGCAACCAGGCCTCGGGCGGCGGGGTGCGCATTTGCGCGCGTGCCTGCTTGAAGGTCATACCGGTGTACAAGGGCATGACCATGTAGGCGGTGTTGTTCGCTTCCCAGAAGCGGAACACCTTGACGAGCGATGGATGATCGAACTGCGCAAGCAGGCGCGCCTCGCCCACAAAGGACTTCAATCCGGCCATGAAAGCTGACTGGTCAGCGGACGAGCGCGCGATCAGTGAGCCATCGTCCGTGCGGGCAGCCAGCGCTGCGGGCATGAACTCCTTGATGGCCACGGCCCGGTGCAGGGAATGGTCGAACGCCCGGTACACCATGCCAAAACCTCCCACGCCCAGCAGCGCGAGAATCTCGAACTCGCCCAGGCGCGTACCCACCGGCAATGCATCGACATGGAGCACCCCTGGAACGGGCGCAGAGCTGGAACGGACATTCATGGCAGAAGAACAAGGGATGGATGGCACCCAGGAAGATGGTTGAGGCGCAATCATCGCCCCACGGAAACCCTCCCGAGGCAACAAAACGCATCTTGGCAGCAAAAAAACGTCAGTGGCCGCGAAATAGTGCCGATTGTGCCCATGCCTGAAGCCTTCACCCACAGGGTCATCCCGCCCTCAAATCTGGTTCGAAGGGCAAACGCTTGCCGCATGGTTACCATTGGGGCATGTTCAGTTACCGCCACGCCTTCCATGCAGGCAACCACGCCGACGTGCTCAAGCACACGGTGCTGATTGCCGCCCTGCAATACCTGACTGAAAAGGACGCCGCCCTCACCGTGCTGGACACCCATGCCGGCGCTGGCCTGTACCGGCTGGACGGCGACTATGCGCGCACCAGCGGCGAGGCCAGCGAAGGCATCCTGCGCCTGACTGCGCCAGGCGAGGCACTCACGCCTTTACTGCAGGCCTATGTGGACATGGTGCGCGCCTTCAACCAAGGCGCGGGCACCAAGGTGTACCCGGGCTCCCCCTTCATCATCCAGCGCCTGCTGCGGGCGCACGACAAGCTCAAACTGTTTGAACTGCACCCTACCGATCTGCGTGCACTGGCGGGCAACGTGGCCCAGCTCAATGCCGGTCGCCAGGTGGCTGTGCTGCACGAGGATGGCTTTGAGGGTGTCAAGAAATTCTTGCCTCCACCGGCCCGCCGCGCTTTGCTGTTGTGCGATCCCAGCTATGAAATCAAGAGCGACTACGCAAAAGTGCTGGACATGGTGCAGGACGGGCTCAAGCGCTTTGCCACAGGTACCTACGCGGTCTGGTACCCGATCATTCCGCGCCCCGAAGCCCACGACCTGCCCCGCAGACTCAAGACCATGGCGCAGAAGGCAGGCAAGAGTTGGCTGCACGCCACGCTCACGGTGAAGTCGAGCAAGATCACCGAGAACGCTCAGGGCGAGACGCAGCGCCCGGGGCTACCCGCAAGTGGCATGTTCCTCATCAACCCGCCCCATACCCTGAAAGCCGGACTGCAGAAAGCGCTACCACAGATGGTGGAACGGTTGGGGCAGGATCGCAACGCGACCCACACACTCGAATCAGGCAGCTGAGCCGCCCCACAGACCAAGGCTGGTTGGCAGGTCAGCGCTTGCACCGTGCGAGGAAGGCGTCCTCGAAACGGCTAAGTTCATTGCGCTCCCCCGCAGAGAGATCCGTACGCGCACGTTTGGCCGCAATGATGCGACGCGATTCAGCGCACTGCTCCGCAAAGCGCTGCTCCTGTTCACGCTGGCTCTGGCCGACCAATTGGGCCGATTGTTCTTCCTCGCGGCGCTGTTTTTTCACCTCTCGCCGCTCATTCGACAACTGCGAATAAGCGTCCTGCTCCTGCTCCCGGCAATCGCGTTTGTATTCGCGCCGCATGCCTTCCACCACATCGGGCTTGATGCCGCGCGAATAAGCGGAACGGATGCCGCTGTCTAGCGAACGGCAGCGCGCAGTCATGTACTGGTAGTGTTCCGGCTCTTCGGTGGGGACCCGCACCGCAGTGGAATAGCTATTGCTGCTGCGACCATAGGACGATGGCGCAGACCCAGACACGGCCGCCGTCGTGCGGGTGTTCGACGGGCAGGGCCGGGACAGAACGAAGGTGTTTCCGCTGTCATCCCTGCAGTGGTAGCGGGTTTGAGCGGTGACGTCAGATGCTGCCAGACCACCACCTGCGGCCAGCAGTAAAGCAATTACAAATCTCATCGGAGTACGTCAAAAATCAAAATCGGTGATGTT
>JAUYGP010000279.1 GCA_030690515.1 Giesbergeria sp. | reverse complement strand
ATCCGCGATGCAGCCCCTGCCGATGAAGGCCGCCGCGTCTTCGTGCGCCAGCTGGCCTTGGGAGCCACGGCACTCAGCACCTTACCGCTGGCCGCCTGCGGTGGCAGCGACAACGACCCTGAAGTGCGGTTCTTCCACGGCGTGGCCAGTGGCGACCCTCTGGGCGACCGCGTCATGCTGTGGACGCGCATCACACCGCCCGCGGGCCACACGGCGGACATCCCAGTGCAATGGGAAGTGGCCACGGATGCGGCCTTCACCACGGTGGTCGCCAAAGGCCAGGCCACCGCCACGGCCGCCAAAGACTTCACCGTCAAGATCGATGCCACCGGCCTCAAGCCCGCCACGGCATACCACTACCGCTTCAAGGCCTACGAAGCCCAGTCGTCCGTGGCGCGCACCCGCACGCTGCCCACGGGCAGCGTGGCACAGGTCAGGCTGGCCGTGTTCTCGTGCGCCAACTACCCTGCGGGCTACTTCAATGCCTATGCCGAAGCCGCACGCCGCAGCGACCTCGATGCCACGGTGCACCTGGGCGACTATCTGTACGAGTACCCGCGCGGTGGCTATGCCTCGGCCAACGCAGAGCAGCTGGGCCGCCTGTCGCTGCCCGCCACCGAAATTCTCACGCTGGCCGACTACCGCACGCGCCACGCGCAGTACAAGTCCGACCCCGACTTGCAGGCACTGCATGCCGCCGCACCCATGATTGCCGTGTGGGACGACCATGAAATCGCCAACGACACCTGGGCCAACGGTGCCGAAAACCACCAAAGCGCCACCGAAGGCAGCTTTGCGGCGCGCAAGGCGACCGCCCTGCAGGCCTACCACGAGTGGATGCCCACACGCAACGCCCAGCCCGACCTGATCTACCGCAGCTTCAGCTTTGGCAACCTGGTGGCGCTGCACATGCTCGACACCCGTGTGGTCGGGCGCGACGAGCCTGCCGACTACACCCGCTTCTTCACCACCAGCGGTTTTGACACCGCAGGTTTCACCGCCGCCGTGGGCGCCCCTACCCGCCAGATCATGGGCAACACGCAGACGCAGTGGCTACAGCAGCAGATGGCCGCATCCACCGCCACGTGGCAGGTGCTGGGCCAGCAGGTGCTGATGGGGCGCATGAACATTCCGGCCCCCATCCTGGTCGAAACCATCCAGCCGGGCGCTGGCGTCACGGTATCGCAATACGCCGCTATCGTGGCCAAGGCACAGACGGCCCCAGCCACACTGACCGCTGCCGAAAAAGCCATCCTCGCCCAGCCCTCCATTCCCTACAACCTCGACGCCTGGGACGGTTACCAGGCCGCGCGCGAATCCGTGCTGGGCACGGCCCGCAGCCTGAACAAAAACCTGGTGGTGCTGTCGGGCGACACCCACAACGCCTGGGCCAACGAGTTGGCAGACATGGGCGGCAATGCCGTGGGCGTGGAGTTCGCCACCTCGTCGGTGTCGTCGCCCGGTTTTGAGGAATACCTGCCCAAAGAGAACCCGGCCATGCTGGCGGGCGCGCTCCAGCAACTCATCACCCCGCTCAAATACTGCGACACCTCGCGCCGGGGTTACATGTTGGTGACCGCCACCGCCACTGAATGCCGCGCCGACTGGGTGTATGTCAGCACCATCACCAGCCGCACCTTCACGGCCAGCACCGACAAGTCGCTCAAGGTACTGGCCGGTGCCAGCGGACGCGGACGCATTGTGGCGGCCTGACCGCCCCGCGTTCCGGGCAGGAACGCAGAAAAAAAGCGACCTCGGCCGCTTTTTTTCATGGAGTGATGATCCGCACCCTGACGTCAGTGACGGAAATGGCGCACGCCGCTGAACACCATGGCCACGCCGCGCTCGTCGGCGGCATCGATCACTTCCTGGTCACGCATGCTGCCGCCGGGCTGAATGACGCAGGTCGCGCCCGCGTCCACCACCACATCGAGACCATCGCGGAAGGGGAAGAAGGCGTCGCTCGCCACCACCGTGCCCACCAGACTCAGGTTGGCATGCTGCGCCTTGATGCTGGCGATGCGCGCCGAGTCGAGGCGGCTCATCTGGCCTGCGCCCACGCCCATCGTCATGCCGCCCTTACAAAAGACGATGGCGTTGCTCTTGACGTACTTGGCCACCTTCCAAGCGAACAGCAGGTCTTCCATTTCCTCCAGCGTGGGCTGCTTCTTCGTCACCACCCGCAGCTCCATGAGCGAGAGCTCATGGTTGTCCGCCGTCTGCAGCAACAAGCCCGAGCCGATGCGCTTGGCATCCATGGCATTGCGGCCGCGTTCCCAGTCGGTCCTGCCACCGTGCGCGGGCAGCGCAATCTTGAGCAGGCGCACATTGGCCTTGGCCTTGAAAACCTCCAGCGCCTCAGCGGTGAAGTCTGGCGCCATCAGCACTTCGACAAATTGCTTGCTAATCTGCGTGGCGGCAGCACCATCCACCGCGCGGTTGAAGGCGATGATGCCGCCAAAGGCGCTGGTGGGGTCGGTCTGGAAGGCCTTGGTATAGGCCGACAACGCATCAAGCGCCACGGCCACGCCGCAGGGGTTGGCGTGCTTGACGATCACACAGGCCGGCACATCAAAGCCCTTGACGCACTCCCAGGCCGCGTCGGCATCGGCAATGTTGTTGTAACTCAGCTCTTTGCCCTGCAGTTGCACGCCCGTCACCAGCGAGCCAGGCGCAGGGTGCAGGTCGCGGTACAGCGCGGCCTGCTGGTGGCTGTTTTCGCCGTAGCGCAGGTCCTGCACCTTGGTGAAAATGCCGTTGCTCTGGCCCGCAAACAGGGTGCGCTGCGGCACATAGGTTTCCGACAGTTTTTCTTCTTCCAACGTGACAGACGAGAGGTAGTCGCTGATGGCACCGTCGTACTGCGCAATGCGGTTGAACGCAGCGACCGACAACGTAAAACGCAGCTTGTCGGACAGTTTTCCGTTTGCTTGCAATTCCTCCAGCACGGCGGGGTACTGCGATGCATCGGTCAGCACGCCCACGTCTTTCCAGTTCTTGGCGGCGCTGCGCACCATGGCGGGGCCACCAATGTCGATGTTCTCGATGGCATCTGCCAGCGTGCAACCCGCCTTGGCCACGGTCGACTCAAACGGGTAGAGATTGACCACCAGCAGGTCAATGGTGTCGATGCCGTGTTCCTTCAGGGCTGCCATGTGTTCGGGCAGTTCGCGGCGGGCCAGCAGGCCACCGTGCACCTTGGGGTGCAGCGTCTTGACGCGGCCGTCCAGCATTTCGGGGAACTGCGTGACTTCGGCCACTTCGGTCACGGGCAGGCCTTCTTTGGCCAGTAGCTGGGCCGTGCCGCCGGTAGACAGCAGCCGGATGCCCAGCGCGTGCAGGGCTTTCGCAAAATCGACGATGCCGGTTTTGTCGGAGACGGAGAGAAGTGCGTTCATGGCAGTAGTGCAGTAGTTTGAATAAAAACAGGCTCTAACGCTTATCCATCAAGCGCAAGAAGCTACAAATTAAATAGCAATCAATGGCAAATCAAAGCAGCTTGTGCAGTGCCAGCTTCTTGCGCAGGGTGTTGCGGTTCAGGCCCAGCCATTCGGCGGCGCGTGACTGGTTGTGGGCGGCCTCTTGCATCACCACCTCCAGCAGCGGCTTTTCCACCACGCGCACCAGCATGTCGTACATGCCGTCGGGGGTCTCGCCGCCCAGGTCGCGAAAGTAGCCCTGCAGGCTCTCCCGCACGCATTCTTCAATATGTTTCTTACTCATGCAGCCATTCCCTCTCGTTCTTGTGAGTCCGCGTCCACACCGGTGGCGGGCGGCAGTCGGTCCATCTGTTGCCCCAAGGCATCCAGGTAGTCGGCTACGGCTTGCCACTGCGTGGCGCAGTCTTCTGTCGTATTGATCTGTTGGCGCAAGGCCTCGCCGCCCGGCAGCGCGCGCAGGTACCAGGCAATGTGCTTGCGCGCACTGCGCACCCCGGTCTGCTCGCCGTACAGGCTGTAGTGGTCGTGCAGGTGGTCCAGCAGCAGGCGCCGCACCTCGGCCACCAGCGGTGGGGCCAGGTGTTCGCCCGTGGCCAAAAAGTGACCCACCTCGCGAAAAATCCAGGGCCGGCCCTGGGCGGCGCGGCCGATCATGAGGGCGTCTGCCCCCGTAGCGGCCAGCACGTCGCGCGCCTTCTCGGGCGTGGTGATGTCGCCATTGGCGACCACCGGCACCCGCACGGCCGCCTTCACCGCGGCGATGGTGTCGTATTCGGCACAACCTTTGTAGCCCTGCTCGCGCGTGCGGCCATGCACCGTGAGCATCTGGATGCCCACGTCTTCAAACCGCCGGGCCAAGGCCACGGCGTTCTTGTGTTGCTGGCACCAGCCGGTGCGCATCTTGAGGGTGACCGGCACGTTGTGCGGTGCGCAGGCCTGCACCACAGCCTCGGCAATCTGCACGGCCAGCGCCTCGTTCTGCATCAGGGCCGAGCCCGCCCATTTGTTGCACACCTTTTTGGCCGGGCAGCCCATGTTGATGTCGAT
>JAUYGP010000267.1 GCA_030690515.1 Giesbergeria sp. | reverse complement strand
ACCGACAAATGCAGGCGCCCCTGCGCTAGTAGTTCCTGTTGGCGCTGTGCAAACCATGCCGCACGCTGCAGCGCCTGGCGCAAGGCGGCCATGCCCACCGGTTTTGTCAAAAAATCAAACGCGCCTGCATGCACCGCCTGGCGGCCGACGGCTGCTTCGCTCTGGCCGGTCAGCACAATCGCATGGAGAAGGGGCCACTGCCCTACCAGTTCAGCCAGCAGGCGCAGGCCTTCGTCGGGGCGGCTGGGCGAGGGCGGCAAACCCATGTCCAGAATGGCCACGCAGGCAATGCCCTTGGGCACTTCATGCTCTTGTTTTTGCAGTGCCTCCAGGCGGTCGTGCGCCACCAGCACAGGCCAGCCATCGTCCTGCAACGACTGGGCTACCCAGTCCGAAAGCACAGGGTCGTCCTCCACCCACAGCAAGGGGCAACGCACCCACTCGGGCCCTGCACCTGTGTGGGCGGCCGGGTTGTGCACCGGCTCAGTCATGGTCCCCCAGCAAGCCAGCCACCGTGGGGCCAATGGCCACGGCAAAACCGACAAACAGCAGAACAAAACCGCCCACCACGCGCAGCAGCAGCCACTCGGTGGCTGAATCCGCCGACACGGCCAGGCTCATGTAACCTGCCAACAGCATCAGGATACCGGCCAGTTGCTGCCAGCGGCGGCGCATCTTGCGGGTGTGCAGTGCGCGGTGCAGGCTGGCGCGGGCATAGGCGGAGTCTTCGAAGTCCTGGGGCATCAGTCACACACTTCCGCCGCCGCGCAAAAACGAATGCTGGCGATGAAAAAACGGGAGGAACCTGCCGGTTTAACAACGACTTCGTCAAATGGCCCGGGCGGGGTAGGCATGAGGTCAGGAAACATCTTGACCACCCCGGGTGTGGTCGACACCAACGGCGACAGATACTGCCCTCCTGGCAATGGCAGATCGCTCCCGTTCATACGAAAAGTAATTGAAAGCTCCACCGTAGGGTCCAAACTCAACACACCCAATGCAAACTTGCCTGCCGTCTTGCTTTGCAGCTTGAAACTGAGGGATTCAGTGCCACTCAGACTGGAGTTGTTGTCGTTGCCACAACCGGTGGTGCATACCCCAATGGCCGTACCGTTGGGAACGCCATTGCGGGTGATGTTGCCTCCCGCAGCGGTGATGTCTATCAACCCTACATCAGGGCCGGGGTCGATGGTGATGCTGGGGAGATTGGTGTCCCGACCGGAATAACTGATGGGGGCGACGGAATCGAGAGTGGCTGTAGTCAAGCTGATCCCCGAAGGGGCTCCCACTATTGGAGGCATGGGCGGCGGTGTGCAATCAGCAGCATCCAGGCTGCCCCACAGCAAGAAATCATCGAAAATATTTGCTGGCATCACGTCCGTGCCAGCAGCCTCCGTCTTGAGCTGCAGGACTCCCCCGCTTGCATTGGCGAGTTCGTCCACGTTCAAGAGCAAGGGCATCTGCTGACCATCTGCAAGCCAAGCACCCATCCCTGTCGGGCCATGGCTGACCAACCCCCAGGTCTGGGGTTGGGCCGGGGCACCATACTGAGCAACAGAGGCTGGACTCCGGTAGCTGATCTTGCGGCCCCAGGCGTCGAGCGCATCCTCGCGCGGGATACCGAGGGTGCGCCAGGGTACGGTCGTGCCGCCTCCTGCATCACCCGTGCCGGCATTGCCCATCGCACCGCCGGGCAAGCTACAACTGTGCACCAGCCAATAGGCCTGCAACGCCTGGGAGATACGCTGCATGCGCTGCAAAGTGAGTTGCTGTTGCACGGTTTTTTCTTCCACCTGCCGCGCCATGCGAATCGCCAATGTCGATGCTGCCACCACCAGCAGGCCTGCAACGACGGCCAGCACGGCGCCGCCTCTTTGCCAAGAACGGCTGCGCGCAACGGGCGAAAAGGTTTGGTGGAGCATGGTGCAGGCCGGAGGGTGGATGTGCGGCTCACGGCTGCTTGCGCGGGCCCAACCCTGCAGCCAATACCACAGACATCACAGAAGGGTGAACCACTATGTCGTCAAAATAGGCATTTCCGGCTCCTTCACTTAATTCGATATTGATATAGAAGGGCTGCAACGCGTTGTTATTTCTATTGTTATTATTTTCGAAATCACCACGATTTGGCTCATCAATAATAACGAGAGGCGGGCCAACAGGACCGGTATCTAGTGGATAGCCGCCGTGTCGGTTTGCGCCATGGCTTATCAAAACATATGCCGCGCCGGTACCTACACCCATAGCAGGATTCATCAGCACCAAAGTACCATCTCCCGTTCTCACCTCCAAGCCTCGGCCATTCAGCCAATTCAACGGGCTTGTACAGGACGGTAAAGTTGATGACGAACAGGCTGCGCAGCCTTGACGCGCATGAAGACCCAATGTCTGAGCAGACGCGGCCCCAGTCCCAAGCGGATTACATTCACCCATATCCAATGCACGATCAAGCGTGAGACCAAGACTCGTTCCTAAGGCAGGTAAATCACCGCGTGTTCTGTAGGTAATCTGTGTATTCCAAGCATCCACGGCATCATTATTTGAAAGCCCCAATGATCTCCATGGAACAACCCCTTGATTGATCACCGTGCATACACCGGTTGCTGCAGTTCGTTGCTCAAGCCCATAGATTGCGCTGCTAGAACGTAAACGCCCATCCGCTGGACACGGTAACCGACCATTCACCATCACAAACCGCACCATGGCCTGCTCCAGGGCTTCGAGCTTGGCACGGGTTTCCTTGCGGCGGCTGTTGTCCAACATGGTGTTGGTGGCGGGCAGGAAAACAGCCGCCAGCAAACCCACGATGAGCAACACCAGGGCCATTTCGACCAAAGTGAAGCCACCTGCGCCTGCTGCGCGGCCGATGGGGGGTTGGATGCGAACGGATGTCATTACTATGAATTTAATAGCTGCTTCCGCTTACCAATAAAGCGTTAGAGCCCTATTTTTTATAAAAAGACCCTGGAGGAATAATGTCCTGCACAGCCTGGTCTGCCTGGGCGCCTTGCTGGCCGGGGCGCAGCACGATGTCAGGCTGGCCGGCCAGCCGCAGCCGCACGACCTGCGCTTCGATCTGCACTGTGCGGCCGTCGATGGTTTCGCCCTGTTCCAGCATGGCACCGTTGATCCATGCGCTGGCACCGCGGCGCCCCTGGGCCATGCCCTGCAATACAAAACGGGGGGGCTCGCTGGGCGCGGTGGGCCCGGTGGTGCCGGAGATGGCTTCGGGCTCTGCGGGGATACGCGCCTGCTCGATGGCCCGGCGCTGCGCGGCGCTGTAGAAAATGCGGGGCCATAGCTGCGCAGCATCGGCCGACTGCAGCGACGGTGCCGCGACCGACGGCACGGCCCACGCAGCGGCCACCAGCATAAAAACCAGTGTGGCGGGTGCGGTGGGTATCGCGGTGGGTAGTGCGGTGGTCTTCATGGCAGCGGGTTCAGGACGCTTCATTGTGGACAGCCGCAGCCGCAGGGTCAATGTGCAGAAAGTTGACACGGCAACGCGCGGTCAGGCCTTCGGGCGTGGGCCGTTCCAGCCAGCAGGCGGCGGGCCGCGCAATCAATGCATGGTCTTGGTGAAAGCGCTGCATAAATTGCAGGGCCTCGACCTCGTGTACGCGGTTCAGGCTGTATTCGAGCACGTGGCGCTTGACCTGGGCGCCCGCGGCTTCGGCTTCGTCCACAGCCAGCGTCTCGGGCTCGCCAAGGTAAAGCCCAGCCGCTCCTGCAGGCCCTGGTCGCGGGCAGTGCGCAGCAGGTCGTCCACCCAGGCAGCACGGGGGTCCCCGCCCACCAATCCTGCGGCCTTGAGTTGTTCGAAACGGCTGCGGTGGGTGGTCAGGTCGTCCTGCTCGGCCTGGGCCTCATCCCACTGGGCCTGGGAGGCCTGGGCCTGGGTTTCGGATTGTTGCCATGTAGGCTTGAGCACATACTGCGCGCCCCACAGAACACCCCAGGCCAACGCCTGCAGCAGCAGCACAGTCCCCCATTTGAGGGCCAAGGGCCGCACCAGCGGGAACACGTGGGTTCGAAATGCCTGCATGCTCATGTGCCAGCCCCTTCTGCGCCGTCGGCCTGTGGCTCTTGCGCCTCGGCGCTGGGCACCAGGCACCAGCGCCAGCGGGCCAGTTGTTCGGTGGCGCCCGACGTTCCGCCCACGATGGCAGCGCCGCTCTCGGCACGTACCGGGTTGGTCTGCACTTTCCAGCCCGGCCAGGCCTGCACGCTGGCGGCCAGGCCGTCGAGCAGGGTCTGGCGTTCAAGGGGTGAAATCCCTTGCAGGGGCTGGATCTCGAACGACCATTCGGTGCGCAGGGCTGCGTTGTCGCTTGCTGCGGCTTCAGGCGCGGGGGATGCGTCTGGCTGCGCACCTTGCGATGCCTGGCAGGCCCTCGGCAGCAAAGCCATTTCGGTACGCTGCAGATCGGCCTGGGGATGGACCTGCATCAGCTGCCCCAGCAGCCACAGGGGGTCGGTCAAAGCAACGCCGCCCTGCAGCTGGCTTTGCTGCACCTGCATGGCCAGGCGCAGCAGCGCCACGTTGGTGCCGCTGGCGACCAATTTTTCACGCAAGGCTTGTGCATCGCGTTCTTTTTCGGCAGCCTGTTGTTGCCATTGCTGGGCCTGTGCTACGTGGGCCAGCAGGCCGCGCCCTTGCTGCACCAGCCCGGCCGTGATGACCAGCGCCAGCACCACGCCGGTCCATTGCAGGGCCTGGCGCGACTTGCTCGCTACGTAGTAGCGACGCTGCTGCAGGGACGCCATCTGCCCCGGCATACGTGCATTTGCCAGGGCCATCACATCCGCCAGCACGCTGTTCGAACCGTGTGCCACAGCGGTGGGCAGCAGTTTGCGGCCCTGGATTTGCACATTCTCTTCCAGGCCCGGTGGGGGTTGCATCAACAGGATGCCTGGTGTGTCCATGCGGGCCAGCACTCGGGTGTCCACCAGGTACTTGAGCGTGTTGCCCATCTCCAGGGCCTGCTGTTCAGGACTGGTGTCGAGCAACAGGCGCGAAAACACGGGCACGCCCTTGTGCAGCAGCACCATGCGCAGGCCGTAGGGCAGGCCCAGGCACAAAAACAGCCAGTCGTTGGCGGACAATTGCTTTTGCCGCCCGGCCCAGCGGGCCATGAGGTAGCTCAGGGGCCAGACACCCTCCAGCGGGCGC
>JAUYGP010000263.1 GCA_030690515.1 Giesbergeria sp. | reverse complement strand
GGCCATCAAGCAATACCTGCAACTCAACAACGCAAACCCCAAGCCCTTTCAATGGGCCAAGACCGCTGACGACATCCTTGCCAGCGTCGAAAGATTTTGTTTGCGAACTTCTAACTCAGGACACTAGAAGAGCTCCGCATTGGCGCCAGCGGCCTTGCGGGTCGCACTGTGCGCAACGGGACAACCTTGGGTCTCGTCCAAGCGCAACAGTCCCCCCACCCGCACACCCAGCAGCCGCAGGCGCTGGTCCAGCGGCACCCGCTTGAGGCACAGCCCCGCCATGCGGCGGATGGTGGCCGCGTCCTGCGTGGGCTCAGCGATGGTCTGGTCGCGCGTGACGCTGCGAAAGTCGTCGTAGCGCAGCTTGATGCCAATGGTTTTGCCCACATAGCCTTTGCGCTGCAGATCGGCGGCCACACGCTGGCACAGGTCGGTAAAGATGCGCCCCAGCTCGGCGCGGTCGCGCACGGCGTGCAGGTCGCGCTCGAAGGTGGTTTCGCGGCTCATGCTCACGGGCTCGCTCTCGGTCACTACGGGGCTGTCGTCCTGGCCCCAGGCTACGCAGTGCAGCCATGCCCCGGTGGATTTGCCAAACCGCGCAATCAACCACTGCGGGTCCTGCGCAGCCAGCTCGCCAATGGTCTGCACGCCCAGCGCCGCCAGCTTTTCGCCCGCCTTGGGGCCAATGCCATTGACCTTGCGCACGTTGAGCGGCCAGATCAGCGTCTGCAGGTCGGCCTCGTCAACGATGGAGATGCCGTTGGGCTTGTTGAACTCGCTGGCCATCTTGGCCAGCAGCCGGTTGGGCGCCACACCGATGGAGCAGGTCAGCCCGGTGCGTTCAAAAATGCTTTTCTGGATGAGGCGGGCCAGCACACGTCCACCCTCGCGCTGGCCGCCGGGTACGTCGGTGAAGTCGATGTACACCTCGTCCACCCCCCGATCCTGCATGACGGGCGCAATCTCGGTGATGGTGCTCTTGAACAGCCGGGAAAACCGGCGCACCTCGTCAAAATCCACCGGCAGCACGATGGCCTGGGGGCACAGCCGGGCGGCTTTCATCATGCCCATGGCCGAGCCCACGCCAAACTGCCGCGCCGCATAGGTGGCCGTGGTGATGACGCCCCGGCCGACATAGTCTTTGAGCCGCGGGAAATCAGCCACCGGGATGAAATGCGGTTCGCGCAGACCGGCGCCATCCGGGCTTTGCAGCAGCAGCTCATCGACCGCGCGCCGCCCGCCGCCAATCACCACCGGCAAACCTTTGAGCTGCGGGTAGCGCAGCAACTCAACGGACGCAAAAAAGGCGTCCATGTCGAGGTGGGCGATGCGGCGCAGCTTGCCGCCGGGTGCGGGCGGAAGGTCTGCGCGGGAACTTGTCTCGGAAGCGGTCACGCCCGGTATTGTGCGCGGCAGTGCCGCGGGCCGCTGCCCGGGCGGGCCACGCCCGTCACCGAAACGCTTTTCTTTGGCTCAGCAAGGCCTCCCGGTCGATGCTGGCGTGCAACAACTCCATGTCGGTGCGGACCACGCCATGCTGCCTAAAGTGCTCTGGCCACCCGTCCACCACACGCACCACCTGCCGGATCAGCTCGATGGCGCGAGCTCGTCGAATGCCGAACTCGCTCAGCTCCGTCAGTGCGTTGTCCAGGCTGGAGACTGCCCCCGCCGCACCCACCGACAGCGCCTGGTAGCCCAGGTTCTGCAGCGTGGGCACCACGTCATAAGCGGGCGTCAGTTCGTAGTAGCCGTCCAGCCCCAGGCGCAGGCTGTGGTTGCGCTCGTGGTCGTCGGTGTTGTCCATGAGGATGTTGAACACCATGCGCTTGAAAAGCTCCTCGCGCATGGCGCCCTGCCGGTCGGGATGGCCCAGGCGCAGCAGCACCGTAGCCAGGGCGCTGTAGCTCTCCGGCAGGCGTGCGGCGCGCAGCGCGGTGCGGGCCGACAGGCAATGCAGGCGGTAGCCACCCAGTCGGTCAAACCGCTCGATGGTCAGGGCGTGGCGGGCCTTGCCGTGGCGCGCGAGAACGGGCAGCACGCCTGTGGTGGCCACAACAATGCCGGCGTAGGCGGCAAGGGTCATGGTGGCGTGCTCTACCAACGGTGTGTCCACGGCATCGTCCAGCTCGCTGAACTTGATGACGCTCGCCCCAGCATCGGTCTGCAGCAGCGCCTTGGGCCGGGCGCCACCCAAGGTCACTCCCGGCTGGATGAGCCGTTGCATTTCGGCCGTCACGGGCGCCTGGATCTGAAGATCTTCCACCGCGGCGCTCAGCTGGGCCAGGTCGCGCAATTGCGGATACGGCCCGAGGTGGCGCGGGATGTACTGCTCGGCAGACACCGATACCCCCAACGCGCCAAACCGGTCGTCGCCTGCGAACAGCAGCATTTCCAGAATCGACAGGCGCGCGGGCCGGTCGATGTAGCGGATGATGCGCTCGCCCCAACGGTCGGGCCGCGCATCGTCAATGGCGCCGGGCGCGCTGCCGCGCTCGCCCGCAGTAAACGTCTGGCCCGGCACCAGCGGCAAATCTTCGCTCAGCGGAAAGTTCCACCACAGGGCTTCATAGGTGAAGGTGGCGCAATCCGCCACCAGTTGAGACAACCGCAGTTCGCCCACCAGCGTGGGGTATTCAGGATTCACCAGCATCCACAGAAATAATGTGTCCTGTGGCACATAGCGACTCGGTAAAACTCCGGTATTCATTTCGCGCCTGATGGTCCTTTCAGCATTAACGCGGCCAAACCACTTCCGATCGATCCTTTAGCAAGCGATTTTTTCAACCGGTCGAGGTCATCTTCGCAAGAGCCCAATCCGCTCGACTTTGCGAGCTCTTCAAGAGAGTTTGCAAATGCTCCTCCAGCCAGCGATTGTTTCAGCCTGTCGAGTTCATTGTCCCGAGAGCCCAACGCGTGCGACTTGGCGATCTCTTCAAAAACATTTGCAGTGGCTCCACCAGTCAACGATTTTTTCAACCTATTGAGGTCATCTTCGCAAGAGCCTAATCCGCTCGCCTTTGAGAGCCTTTCAAGAGAATCTGCGGCGGATCGTGCAATTTGCAGATTTTCCGCGTCCACGGATATAGATGGGAATGAGGCACCCTGCGGCTGCTTGAAAACCGCATCGGTAATTCGACTTGTAGCTTCGGAACCTCTTGCCACACCCTCAGGCTGGCGCTCTACAGACTTCCCACTGACGGCAGCGGAGGTCGATTTGACCGGAGCATGCTCTTGCGATTTTTTCCCCGTCGACGATGTTGCGCCGCTCTGACTACCAAGTCTTTTCTGCGGCGTTTTACGCGCCTTGCGCACTCTAAAAACCTCGCGCTCCAGTGCCGCATGGTCGTTCGGCGGCGCAATCAGGTCCGCCACCGCCACCGCCGAGTTCACCAGCCACATGCACATCACATACGAAGCCATGGCCACAGACGGATCTCCCCGCTCGATGCGCGCCATCGTGGGCTGCGACACACCCAGCCGTTGCGCCCATTGTGTCTGCGTCTCGCCACGGCGCTTTCTGGCAATGGCGATGTTTTGCCCGAGCAACTCAATTTGCTGCAGCACGGCCTGGGGGTAGTCTGCGGGGTTGGTATTCTGCTTTGGCATTCATAGATAGTACCTATTTTTGTTATTTATGCAAATCTATGAATATTTTGACGGACCGCGCGAAAGAGCTAGGGACGTCCTGCATCACTCTACGCGAGTGGGTGTAATGCGGGTCGGGATGGGATGGGTGACCCACACGCATGACGCGAACGCCGCATGCCCATTATTTTCAGATTTCAATAAATTCATAAATAACTCTTTTTTGTACAAAAAAACGTATCTATGAATATTTCATGGAAAAATTCTCACCATTTTTGTACATCTATCCACCGGCTGCGCACTGCTACCCGC
>JAUYGP010000261.1 GCA_030690515.1 Giesbergeria sp. | reverse complement strand
AGCCATCACCGCAGCCCACGCCGCAGGCTTCACCGGTGTCCCGCCGCAACCGGTGCCCACACCCGCGAGTGACGCGCCGGTGTACCTGGGCGCACTGCAGGCCTGCAGCACACTGGGTTTCATCGCCCACGATGCACAGGTACTGGCCCATGCCTGGCAATCGCGCTGGGAGCGTACCGGCAGCACCACCCCCGCGATTTGGCCCACTGTGGCGCAAGATTTTGGGCTACAGGCGCGGCCGCACGCAGCGCCTTTTGTCGCCTGCCCAAAGCAGCTCGGTCTGTACGCCGTGCTGCCCGATGCCGCCTGGGTCGGCCGCATGGCCCGCGCAGGGGTGCCCACGGTGCAACTGCGCTTCAAATCGGATGACACCGCCGCCATTGCCCGCGAAGTGCTCGCCGCCGTGCAGGCCGTGCAAGGCACAGGAGCCCTGCTGTTCATCAACGACCATTGGCGCGAGGCGATCGCTGCCGGAGCCTATGGTGCGCACCTGGGCCAGGAAGATCTGGACGCGCTCAGTACGGCGCAAGTGCAAGAACTACGCCAAAGTGGCCTGCGCCTGGGCGTGAGCACCCACGGCTATGCGGAAATGCTGCGCGCCGACGCAGTGCAGCCCAGCTACATCGCGCTGGGCGCCGTGTTCCCCACCACACTTAAACGCATGGCGACCGCGCCACAGGGCGTGGCGCGGCTACAGGCCTATGCGCACTTGCTGCAAGACTACCCTACGGTGGCCATTGGTGGCATTGGAGCGGAACAGTTCACAGACATTCTGGCAGCCGGTGTGGGCTCCATCGCCGTGGTGCGGGCACTGGTGAATGCGCCAGACCCCGAAGCAGCCGCAGCGCAGCTATTGCAGGCGATGCAAGCCTTATAAAGAAAATCGGCTTCAGCGCTTGATGTGTAAGCGCTGGTAGCTATATTTTCAGGAGCATATCGCCAGAGCAAATATCTCTGCCCGGCACATCACTTTGGCTTCTTGGCCTCTTCGAGTTCGAAGCGCACTTCAAAGCGATCGCTGCTGGCACCAAAGCCAATAGGCTGACCTGGCTCAGGCGCCTTGGTGGGCGGCACGGCGGGCAAGTCGCTTTGGGTGATGGGGGGCAGTGGCACGGGCTCGTCCATCAAAGGATCGCTCAGGTCGAAGTCAATGGTCTCGATGCCGACGGGGGTTTTGGTGGAGAGCGGAAGGTCGCCCCGTGTCGATGCCATGTTCAGCCAGTCCGGATCGTATTCCAGCAGGCTGTCCATGCCGTCAAGCGCCTGTGCGGCCGCATCGGGCGCCCGATGCAGCGCTGCGGCATCGGCATGGACCAACGCTGGTTCATCGACCACGCTGACCACCGGCGTGGTGCGCGCGCGCGGCGGTGGCACCCCGCGTGCGGACGGCGGTGTGGTGCGGGCAATGGCGTTGAGCAGCACCAGGTCCTCAAAGGCGGCCAGATCGAATCGTTCCCGCTCCGAATCACCATGCCGGACCAACTGGCTCTCGAGCAATGGCAAGACCGATTC
>JAUYGP010000325.1 GCA_030690515.1 Giesbergeria sp. | reverse complement strand
ATGGCCAGGTGGGGTTTTACGCCGAAAAAGAAGATCAGCACCGGCGTCATGAGCGAGCCGCCGCCCACCCCCGTGAGGCCCACGATAAGGCCTACGGCAAAACCAGCAAATACAAAAGCGAATTCAGGCATGGCCGCGAATGTAGAGGGCCTGCTTATGAAAACAAACGATTGTTTTGTGCTTCCTATATGCGAATAAGCTTATTCCAAAGGCGGTGTGGGGCACATTCCATTTCCAAATCATTTGTGACGCGAAGATGAGCCGCAGACATTGCTGTAGCAAGGCAAGGCGAAGTCGACAATGTCACGGATGATTTAGAAAGGGAATCAGGCGCTCGGTGCCCATGGCACGGGCCAGGCGGGCATCCAGCGGCAAGGGCTCGCCCTGCAGGCGCGCTGCCAGCAACTCGCCGCACAACACGGCACGGGTCAATCCGCGGGCGCCCATGGCCGTGCATACCCACAGCCCGGGCAGGCGGGCGGGCGCGACCGGGCCCACGATGGGTAGGCGGTCGATAGCGGTACAGCGCACGCTGGCCCAGGCGTGCAGGCTGCTGGGTGCGCTGCCTTCAAACGCTGGACGCAGCGCTGGGGCGGCGGCGGGCACCAGGGCTTGAAGGCGCTGCCAGTTGGTGGCGTGGGCGGCGGTCTGTTCTTCGGGTGGCAGGGGCAGTTGTTCCACATCGCGGTCAAAAGTGGAGCCCATGTGCCAGGCCATGCCATTTTCGTGCGGCACATGTGCCACCAGGCCACCGTTGCCGTTGACGGGGAATGGCGGCAGCCCGGTGGCGCCCGGAGGTTGCGGCCCCCAGGACAGCTGGCCGCGCACGGGCTGCAGGGGCAACGCAGGGGCTTGCACCGTGGCCAGCAAGGTGTTGCAGGCGGGGCCTGTGGCCAGTATTACCACCTCGGCTTCAGCCAGGGGCTGGCCTGCACCATCGAGCACCTGCCAGGTGCCGTGGGCGGTGCGTTGCAGTGTGGCCACGTGGCTGTGGGCCTGCCAGGTGATGCCCGGCTGGGCCAGCAGCTTTTGCACCAGGCGCGCGGGCCGCACCCAGCCGGCCCGCGCGTGCCAGCAGGCGGTGCTGTCTTCAGGCAGGCCTGCCGCGTGCAGGGTTTGCGGGTTGGCGGGCTGGCCCCAGTCGGCGCCGGGGCCTTGCTCCCAGCCGGTGGGCAGGCCCAGGTTGTCGGGCGGGCGGCGCTCCAGCACGCCGCCGGGGTTCCAGTCCAGGCCCGGCTGCAGCAGGGCGTGCGATTGCTGCAGCATGGCGCGCACGCCGCTGCGCGAAACGCGCGAAAAGATGTTGTCGTCGGGCGAGAGGTGGGGCGCAAACAGCCCCACGGGCAGGCCCGATGCGCCGCTGGCAGGTGCGGCAGCGGCATCCAGCACCTGCACGCTCCAACCGCGCCGTGCCAGGCTAGCGGCGCTGGCGGCACCCGCCAGGCCCGCGCCAATGACGATGCAGCGCGCCGGGGTCAGGTGTTCGGCCGCGGTTTCGCTCGTGCGGCTGGTGCGTGGCTCCCAAGCGGGGTTGAAGGTGGCGTGCAGGTTGTCGCGTTTGGGCGGTACGCCTGGCACCTTTTCCACCACAAAACCGCACTGGGTGAGGGCGTCGCGCACCGCGCGGGCAATGGTCCAGGTGGCCAGGCGGGTGCCGCGGTGGCAGCAACGCGCCACAGCCTTGAGGGTGTGCGGGTTCCAGATGTCGGGGTTGGCCTGCGGGCTGAAACCGTCGAGGTAGATCGAATCCACCTCCCAGTGCTGCTGTCGCAGCAGGGCCTGCGCATCGCCAATACACAGCGTGAGCAGCACGCGCCCGCCATCGAACCACAGGCGGTGCACGCCGGGCAGCAGGCCCCAGTATTGCGCGCACAGCTCTTGTGCCAGCGGCTGTAGTTCGGGGTGGCGCGTGGCGGCGCGCAGCAGGTCGTCTGCGGACACGGGCCAGGCTTCAAGCGAGACGAAATGCAGCAGCGTGGGCTGCCGGGGGTCTGCGCGCCAGGCGGCCCAGGTGGTGAGGAAGTTCAGCCCGAAGCCAAAGCCGGTTTCCAGAATGCGCCATTGCGCTGCCCCGGCCCAGGCCTTCGGCAGGCCGCAGCCGTGCAGGAACACCTCGCGTGACTGCGCCATGCCGCCGTGCTCGCTGTGGTAGCGGTCGCCAAAGCGCGGGCTGTAGGGGGTACCGTCGTCGAGCCAGTCAATGCTTTCGGCCATGGTGGGGTGCTGAGCGTCAGAAAATCAATGAAAAAAGGCGCCACGAAGGGCGCCGCAGTGCGTGGGTGTGGCCTGTTTCAGGCGCTGGGCGGCACGTAGCCTTGCACCGAATCGGCGCCGCCGCCAAAGAAGTGCTGCTCCATCTGGCGGGCCAGGTACTGGCGCGCCCGGGCGTCGGCCAGGTTCAGGCGGTTCTCGTTCACCAGCATGGTCTGGTGCTTGAGCCAGCCGGCCCAAGCCTCTTTGCTCACACCTTGCCAGATGCGCTTGCCCAGATCGCCAGGGTAGGGGGGAAAGTCGAGGCCTTCGGCTTCCTTGCCGAGCTTGATGCATTGAACCATGCGTGCCATGGGGGTACCTTTTAGACGTTTAAGTAATTAAAAACCAATATCGCAGTGACTTCTGTTTTGAAGGGCGGTTTCAAAAACCATCCGCCGCGCCGCAAACCCGTGAAGTCATCACATGGACCGTGCCCGCCACTTTATCAAGAATCCCCCTGGCACCGCGGCTTTGACCCTGAGCGCTGCACCGGCTCTGGTCCAGCGTGTGTTGAAGGCTGGCATGGGCTTGGGCCGGTCAGGGTGCGGCTATCTGGCCATTCATCTCTCGCCATGTGCGCTAGCAGACAGACGCACGGGAAGACGCTTCCCATACTGAACCCATCGAAGCCAGAAGGTTCACGCAAGTTCCTGCGACCGGTGAGGTCAGCGTGTTCATGGCAAAGAGAAGGGTGTTCGGCGTGGTCGGCTGAGGCATCTTTTCAGAACAAATGACCCAAGGAACACCATGAAAAATCTCCCACTCCCATTCCATGCTCTTGCCATGGCGATCAGCCTCGTTTTTAGTGCGGGCGCGATGGCGCAAGGGATGTCGGCCACCGACTACAAGGCCGCCAAGAACAAGATTGCGACCGAGTACAAGTCGACCAAGGCGCAGTGTCACTCCTTGTCGGGCAACACACGGGATGTCTGCGAGCAGGAGGCCAAAGGCAAGGAAAAAATTGACAAGGCTGAACT
>JAUYGP010000253.1 GCA_030690515.1 Giesbergeria sp. | reverse complement strand
TCCGACATGTCGTTCTCGGTGCAGGTGCCGGGTGCGCGGCGCGGCGGCCCGCTGGAGTGGAGCGGCACCAGCCTGTCCGCAGTGTTTGCGCAGCGCAGCAACCTGCTCAACCCGCGCTTTTGGGGCATGCTGGCCGACCTGCTGCGCTTCAACGCCCTGGCCACACGGCTGGCCCAGGCCCACAACGATGCGGCCCTGATGCAGCCCCTGGGCGAGTTCCTGGAAACGCACCGTTTTGGCGCCGCCTTCCGCGACTGGTACCTGCTGCCCATGCTGGGCTGCATCTGGAGCTGCCCTACGGACCAGATGCTGCAGTTCCCGGTGGCCACCATGGTGCGTTTTTGCCACAACCATGGCCTGCTGCAAGTGAACGATCGGCCCCACTGGTGGACGGTCACGGGCGGCGGCCGCCACTATGTGGACAAGATCGTAGCGGGGATCGACGACGCCCGGCTGAACACCCCCGTGCGCCGCATCGAGCGCGACGCCGCCGGTGTGCGCGTTGTGACCGATGGCCGCACCGAGCATTTCGACCGCCTGGTGCTTGCCACCCATTCCGACCAGGCCCTGGCGCTGCTGGCCCACCCCACACTGCAGGAAAAGGCCGTGCTGGGCGCCATCCGCTACCAGCCCAACCACGCCGTGCTGCACACCGACACCTCGGTGCTGCCCACACGCCGCGCTGCCTGGGCGGCCTGGAACTACGAGCGTGCGCCGCAGAACGGCGAGGATTCGGCCCAGGTGTGCCTGCACTACCTGCTCAACCAGCTGCAGCCGCTGCCGTTCAGCCAGCCGGTGGTGGTGTCGCTGAACCCGGTGCGTGCCATCGACCCGGCCCACGTGCTGGGCAGCTACGACTATGCCCACCCGGTGTTCGACCTGGCCGCCATCCGGGCCCAGCCCCTGGTGGGGCAGCTCCAGGGGCAGCTGCACACCTGGTTCTGCGGCGCCTGGACGGGCTACGGCTTCCACGAAGACGGCCTCAAATCAGGCCTGGCTGCGGTCCAGGAACTGCGCGCCACCCTGCCCGGCCCGCTGGCGGAGGCCGCATGAAGGCCGACCGCCCGTTGATCGGTTTTGGCGAGGTGCGCCACACCCGCCTGCGCCCCCGCCACCATGCCTTTGTCTACCCCACCTGCTTTCTGATGCTGCCCATGCGCAGCCTGCCCGAAGCAGCAGAGGCACTGGCCATCAACCGGCGTGGCGCCCTGAGCTTTTACGACACCGACCATGGCGATGGCCGCACGCCCGCGCAAGGTGGCGCACTGGCCTGGCTGGACGGGCTGCTGCAGGCCGAGGGCATTGGCGACGCGACGGGCCAGGTCTGGCTGCACTGCTACCCGCGCATGTGGGGCCACACCTTCAAGCCCGTGAGTTTCTGGTACTGCCACCGCACCGACGGCAGCCTGCGCGCCATCGTCGTCGAGGTGAACAACACCTTTGGCGAGCGGCACTGCTACCTGCTCGATACCCCACGCTACGGCGTCGAGATGCAGGCGAACAAGGTCTTCCACGTTTCGCCGTTTTGCGCGGTGCGCGGGGACTACCGCTTTCGCTTCCTGCGCACGCACAGCGCAGGCCAGGAGCGCACCTTGGTGCGCATCGACCACGGCGACGAAGACGGCCCGCTGCTGCAAACCAGCGTCAGCGGCGTGCTCGAACCCGCCACGCCCCGCACCCTGCGCCGGGCCCTGTGGAGCTACCCCGCCATGACGCTGGCCATCGTCGCGCGCATCCACTGGCATGCGCTGCGGCTGTGGCTCAAGCGCGTGGGTTTTCACCGCAAGCCTGCGCCCCCCGCCGCCCCTTTGTCCCGCTGAATCTCTCCTGCTAACGAGGCCCCGCCATGAACAGCACCACCGCCGACCTCCGCGCCCTGCCCATGGGCATCCCCGCCGCCGCACGCACCGTGCTGCAACTGCTGCAGCGCCTGCAGCATGGCTCGCTGACCCTGCAGCAGCCCGACGGCACGCTGCGCCACTTTGGCCCCGGCGGCAGCCCGGCAGCGGCCATCACGCTGCGCAACTGGAATGTCTGCAGCGCCGCGCTGCGTTCGGGCGACATCGGCTTCGCCGAGAGTTACATCGCGGGCGACTGGACCACGCCGCACCTGACTGACCTGCTCCAGCTCTTCATCGCCAACCGCCACCAGGTGGACAGCATGGTCTACGGCAGCTGGGCCGGGCGGTTGCTGTACCGCGTGCGCCACCTGCTGCACCGCAACACCCGTGCGGGTAGCCAGAAAAACATCCACGCCCACTACGACCTGGGCAATGCGTTCTACCGGCTCTGGCTGGACGACACCATGAACTACTCGTCCGCCTGGTTCCAGGGCGATCCCACGGGCGACCTGCGCGTCGCCCAGCATGCCAAGGTGCGCCGCGCGCTGGAGCAAGCCGGGGTGCAGGCGGGCGACCGCGTGCTGGAGATCGGCTGCGGCTGGGGCGCACTGGCTGAGATGGCGACCACCGAAATGGGCGCATCAGTGACCGGCGTCACGCTCTCGACCGAACAGCTGGCGTTTGCCCGTGAACGCATGGAGCGCCTGGGCACCAGCGCGCAGGCCGACCTGCGCCTGCAGGACTACCGCGACATCAACGATGGGCCCTACGACGCTGTGTGCTCCATCGAGATGGTCGAAGCCGTGGGCCGCGCCTACTGGCCCACCTACTTCCAGTCGGTGCACCGGCTGCTCAAGCCGGGCGGGCGCGCCTGCATCCAGAGCATCGTCATCGACGACCGACTGTTCGAGCGCTACATCGGTTCCACCGATTTCATCCAGCAGTACATCTTCCCCGGCGGCTGCCTGCCCTGCCCGCGCGAGTTCCGCCGCGAGGCCGAGGCCGCAGGCCTGCAGGTACAGGAGGAATTCGCCTTTGGCGCGGACTACGCCGAAACCCTGCGCCGCTGGCGCGAGCGCTTTCTGGCGCAGCGCGCGCAGATCCTGCAGCAGGGCTTTGACGAGCGCTTCATGCACATCTGGGAGTTCTACCTGGCGTACTGCGAGGCGGCTTTCACCATGGGTGACATTGACGTGGTGCAATACACCCTGGTCAAACCATGACTATCAAAAAAATAGCTGCCAGCGTCCTATTTACGGGCGTTACAGCCATTTTTCTTATAAATTCCTCCATAGCCCAACCTGCGGACGCCGCCAGCCCGCTGCCCGGTACTCGGCTCGCAGGCCAGGGCCTGCTGCGCTTTTGGGGCCTGGAGATCTACCGCGCACGGCTGTGGGTGGCACCGGGCTTTCGGGCCAGCGACTATGCGGCCCAGCCGCTGGCCCTGGAACTGACCTACCTGCGCAGCTTCAGCGCGCAAGACATTGCCCGGCGCTCCCTCCAGGAAATGCGCCGCGTGGGCCCCTTCACCCCCACACAGGCCGAACAATGGCAGCAGGCGCTGCAGGCCGCACTGCCCGATGTGCAGGCTGGCGACCGGCTCACCGGCCTGTACCAGCCCGACCAGGGCGTGGTGTTCCAGAAAAACGGGCAGGCGGTCGGCGCCGTGTCCGATGCCGCCTTTGCCCGCCTGTTCTTCGGCATCTGGCTCTCGCCCCAGACCTCCGAGCCTGCACTGCGCCAAGCCCTGCTGGCGCTGCCCGCCACCGCACCATGAGCACGGCCGCCCCCCGCCTGACCGCCCGCCAGGGCCTGGCCTACGGCCTGCTGGGGCTGCCGCTGGCCTTTGCCGCGCTGCCGCTGTATGTGCTGCTGCCCAACCACTATGCGCGGGAATACGGCATGCCATTGGCCACCGTGGGCGCCGTCCTGTTGGCCGCACGGCTGCTGGACGCCGCCACCGACCCGCTGCTCGGCCGTTTGAGCGACTACCTGTTCCAGCGCTCGGCCCGCACTGTGCTGGCCGCCGGGGCGGTGTCGGCGGTGCTGCTGTGGTTCGGGTTGGCGGGACTTTTTTTTCCGTCCGTGCAGGGCGTTCCCGCGCTGACCGCCTGGGCGCTGTGCCTGCTGGTGCTCACCAGCCTGGCGTACAGCCAGATCGGCATCGCCCACCAGGCCTGGGGCGCGCGGCTGGGCGGCGATGAGTTGCACCGCAGCCGCATCGTGGCCTGGCGCGAAGGCGCTGCGCTGGTGGGGGTGGTGCTGGCCTCGCTGGTGCCCGCGCTGCTGGGCCTGCCGGTGATGCTGGGCGTGTTTGCTGCCGCCCTGCTGCTGGGCTGGTGGGCCTGGACCCGTGCACCCCGGCCGCCCAGCGCCGCGCTGCAGGCCCCCGTGCCCCGCGCCGCCCTGTGGCATCCCTGGCGGCAAGCGCCGTTTCGCCGCCTGATGGTGGTCTTCCTGCTCAATGGCATTGCCAGCGCCATCCCCGCCACGCTGGTGCTGTTCTTCGTGCAGGACCGCTTGCAGGCCCCGCCCGCGCAGGAGCCCTGGTTCCTGGGCAGCTACTTTGTCTGCGCCGCCCTGTCCATTCCGCTGTGGCTGCGCGCCGTGGCACGCTGGGGGCTGGCGCGCACCTGGCTGGCCGGGATGCTGCTGGCGGTGGCGGTGTTTCTGTGGGCCGCCGCCCTGGGTGCGGGCGATGGCCTGCCCTTTTTGGCGGTGTGCGCACTCTCCGGCGTCGCGCTAGGCACCGACCTGGCCCTGCCCGGCGCCCTGCTGGCTGGCGTGGTAGCCCGGCAGGGCGACCGCGACCGCCACGAAGGCGTGTACTTTGGCTGGTGGAACCTGGCCTCCAAGCTCAACCTGGCACTGGCGGCGGGCCTTGCGCTGCCGCTGCTCGACGCGCTGGGCTACACGCCCGGCACCCGCGACCCCGCCGCACTGCACACCCTGGGCCGGGCCTACGCCCTGCTGCCCTGCACGCTCAAGCTGCTGGCAGCGGCAGGCCTGTACCTGCTCATCCTGCGCCCCTCCACCCCGGCAGACCCGCCTGCCGCCCCGCTGATCCGGAGAACCCCATGACCCTGCACCGCCGCCTGCTCCTGTCTGCCGCTGTA
>JAUYGP010000231.1 GCA_030690515.1 Giesbergeria sp. | reverse complement strand
ATGAGGACCGCCGCCGCCGCCATCTCACCCAGCAGGGCACGCACCGGTGCGGGGTAGGCGCCGGTATCGACGTTGGCCGCCCTGCGCTCTAGCAGGTCCGTCCAGGCATCGGTCAAACGCACGAGCATGCCGCGCACGGGTAGGCCATCAAAAAGAAACTTGTGAAGTTCAGACACGCAGGGTTCCAGAAAAAAATCAATCGAGCTTGCGCAGGCCGCTCTTGAAGCGGCGGGCATTCTCGATGTAATGCAGCGCACTCATGCGCAGGCCATCCATTTGCTCGGGCGTGAGCTGGCGCACCACTTTGGCGGGGCTGCCGATGATCATGGAACCATCGGGAAACTCCTTGCCTTCGGTGACCAGGGCACCCGCGCCCACCAGGCAGTTCTTGCCGATCTTCGCACCATTGAGCACCACAGCGCCGATGCCAATGAGCGTCTCATCGCCAATGGTGCAGCCGTGCAGCATCACCTTGTGGCCCACTGTCACGCGCTCACCTACCACCAGGGGCTTGCCAAAATCGGCATGCAACACGCTGGCATCCTGAATATTGGAACCCGCGCCGATGGTGATGCTCTCGGTATCGCCCCGCACCACGGTGCCAAACCAGACGCTGACATCCTCACCCAGCACCACCCGGCCCATCACCTGGGCGCTGTCAGCCACCCAGCTTGAATCGGCCACCTGCGGCGCTATGCCGTCGAGTTCATACATCGCCATGCCCACTATCTCCCAAAAAAAGATGCTGCCTTTGGTTACACAAAGCCATGCCCGTGTGGGATGGGGCAGCACCTAGAATTGTAAGGATGGAGCTACGCCACCGTGCATTGCAGGTCTTGTGTCTTACTGACATTGAGGAAAAAGTGACTCAAACGCTTGCTATGCAAGCGCAAGTAGCTCTTCTTACGATAGCAGAAGAACCCCCTGCACCCCCCGCCGACACGCAGGCCTTACCAGGTCACCCTGAGCGGCCCGCATTGCGTAGCCACACAGAAATGGCCCGACGCTCACCGGCCACCCCTGAGGGGCGCGCCGTGCTGCTGCATGCCATCGCGCACATCGAGTTCAACGCCATCAACCTCGCGCTCGATGCGATCTGGCGCTTTGATGGCATGCCACGCCAGTTCTACCTCGACTGGCTGCGCGTGGCCGCCGAAGAAGCCCAGCACTTCAGCCTGCTGCGCGCACACCTGCAAACCCAAGGCCATGACTACGGCGACTACCCGGCCCACCAGGGCTTGTGGACGCTGTGCGAAAAAACCGCGCACGACGCTACGGCCCGCATGGCCCTGGTACCGCGTACCATGGAAGCGCGGGGGCTGGACGCCACCCCGCTCATCCAACGCAAGCTCCGGCAAGTGGGAACGCCAGACGCCCTGGCAGCAGCCGACATTCTGGACGTGATCCTGCGCGAGGAAGTGGGCCATGTCAGCATCGGGGACTACTGGTATCGATGGCTGTGCGAACGCCAGGGTCTGGAACCCGAAGCGCACTATGCTGCCCTGATAGATCTCTACCAAGCCCCCCGCCCCAAGCCACCACTCAATCACGGCGCACGCCGCCTGGCAGGCTTCAGTGAAGTCGAGTTGCAATGGCTGGAAAATGCCTGAAACAGCTTGACACGACAATTCTTTCTACCACTACCCCCCTCGCCCCTTGCCCCCATCTTGGCCCCCCATCCCCCCCGATATGCCGAGCAACACCAGCTCTGGAAGCTCTGCCCCCTCCCTCCAGGACACCCACCAGTCGTCCGTGGCACTTATTGCCCGCCAGGCCATCGTTAACGCGCAGCAGGCCGTGATTGGCTACGAGCTGTTCAACCGTTCGCGCACTGGCCCCACGCACACCGCAGCCACCGATGTAGCGTTGGTGTTTACCGCCCTCTCCCATGCCGGAACCGAAGAACTGGTGGGCAAAAAACTCATTTTTGTCAATTGCACGCACGAGAGCCTGACGGGCGGGCATCTGGAGTTGGTAGATCCCGAAAAGGTGGTGCTAGAAATACCCCCGCTGGGACATGTGGCCACCGAGGAAGTCACCACGCGGTTGCCCATTCTCATGGCGCTGCGCGAGCGCGGTTTCCATCTGGCGTTCAACCACACGGTGCTGCAATCCACCTATGCCTCCTGGCTACCGCTGGCCGACTACATCAAGCTCGATCTCTCCGCGCTGGCCCCAGACCAGCTGGCCGTGCTCATCAGCTACGCCAACCGCCACTCCGAGGCAGACCTGATCGCCGAGAAAGTCGAGACAGCCCAGCAGTACGACATGGCGTCGAGCAAGGGCATTCAGATGTTTCAGGGCTACTGGTTTGCACGCCCGTCTGTCGTGCAAGCCAAGCTGGTCACGCCGTCGCAGGCCAGCATCCTTGAACTCATCAACCTGGTGCGCAAGCAGGCCAGCACCGACGCCATCGAAGACGTTCTCAAAAAGGACGCGGGCCTGGCCTTCAACCTGATGCGGCTCATCAACTCCTCGGGGTTTGGTCTGACGCGCGAAATCACGTCCTTCCGCCAGGCCGTGATGCTCATGGGCCTGAAAAAACTGTTCCGCTGGGCGGCACTGCTGCTCACAACCTCACGCACCGGAGGGCCTCCATCGTCTGTCGGGCAGACTGCCGTGGTGCGCGGCAGGCTGATGGAGTTGCTGGCACTGGAGTCCCAGCCCCAGGAGGAAGCAGACGAGGCTTTCGTGGTGGGTATTTTCTCGTTGCTCGACGCCATGCTGGGCATGCCCATGCCCGCGGCCCTGGAATTGCTCAGCGTGCCCGACGCCGTCAGTGCGGCGCTGCTGCGCCGTGAGGGCTATCTGGGCAATTTGCTGACCCTGGCCGAGGCCTGCGAATCCAGTGATGATGATGCGTTCAACCGGGCTGCGGGCACCGTACACCTGAGCAGCCAGCAAATCAACGGCGCACACTTGCAGGCACTGGCCTGGGCCGACCACATCGATGGATAGTGGCGCACTAGAATTGCGCCCACAACAGCACACAAACTCCATGTCCAGTACGCCAGAGCAAGCTTCCTCCCCCATCTCAGAGCCCGCCGCACCCGAAGGCGGTGCCGCTCTGATTGCACGCCAGGCCATCGTGGATGTGCATCGCGCGGTGTTCGGCTATGAGTTGTATGACCGCTCCACCGAGCAGGACACCCACACCGCAGCCAGCGATGCCGCCCTGCTGTTCAATGCCCGGTCGCACGGGGACACGGAAGCCCTGGTCGGCACGAAGATCATCTTCATC
>JAUYGP010000229.1 GCA_030690515.1 Giesbergeria sp. | reverse complement strand
GGCCATGCTTTGATTGCCGACGCGCTGGAGTTGGGCTACGCCGCTACGGTGCAGGCCTACCAAGCCTGCATTGACATCGGTTTTGAAAACTCCTGAATTCATAGCTTCTAGCGCTTGATACATAAGCGCTGGAGGCCAATTTCATCCAAAAACCATGATTTACGGCATTGGCACCGATATCTGCGATGTGCGCCGCATTCGCGCCAGCCTTGCGCGCCATGGTGACCGTTTTGCCGAAAAAGTGCTGACTGCGGCCGAGCTGGCCACCTGGCGCGCGCGCAGTGCCCGCTGGCCTGAGCGGGGCGTGCGCTATCTGGCGACGCGCTTTTCCGCTAAGGAGGCTTTCAGCAAGGCCATTGGCCTGGGCATGCGCATGCCCATGACCTGGCGGCTGTGCGAGGTGGGCACTTTGCCCAGCGGCCAGCCCGTCATCGTGCTGCACGGCGCATTGAAGGACTGGTTTGATGCCCGGGGGCTTGCAGCGCACCTGAGCGTGACCGATGAATCCGACTACGCTGCCAGCTTTTGCGTTGTAGAAAAATAGGCAAAATAGGCCTCTATCGCTTATCTATAAAGCGCTGATAGCTATAAAATAGATAGCATTTAACCCCCCTTCAACATGACTGAACACGCCCCCCTCATTCTTGACGTCGCCGGTACCACCTTGTCGGCGGTGGACCGCCGCCGCCTGGCCCATCCCCTGACCGGCGGCGTGATCCTGTTTGCCCGTAACTGGGAGAACCGCGCCCAGCTGCTGGCCCTGACCAGCGCCATCAAGGCCGTGCGCGACGATCTGCTGATCTGCGTGGACCACGAAGGTGGGCGGGTGCAGCGCTTTCGCAGCGATGGTTTCACCCACCTGCCACCCATGCGCACCCTGGGTGATCTGTGGATGCGCGACGGCAAAGGTGGGCCTGGGAGCGGGGCGCTGGCCGCCACCAACGCCGCCACGGCGGCGGGCTATGTGCTGGGCAGCGAGCTGCGTTCCTGCGGGGTAGATTTCAGCTTCACGCCCATTCTGGACCTGGACTGGGGGGGCAGCACGGTGATTGGCGATCGCGCCTTTCACAGCGACCCACGCGTGGTCACGCTCCTGGCCAAAAGCCTGACGCATGGCCTGCTGCAGGCGGGGATGGCGCATTGCGGCAAGCATTTCCCCGGCCATGGTTTTGTGCATGCCGATTCGCACACGGACATTCCGGTGGATCGGCGCAGTCTCAAGGCCATCCTGCAAGACGATGCGGCGCCCTATGGCTGGCTGCGCAGCACGCTCACCAGCGTCATGCCGGCGCACGTGATTTACCCCAAGGTGGACAGCCGCCCCGCCTGTTTTTCGCGCAAATGGCTGCAGGACATCCTGCGGGAAAAATTGGGTTTTGATGGGGCCATTTTCAGCGACGACCTGAGTATGGAGGGCGCGCGCCGCCTCGATGGCCAGCTGGTCAGCTATACCGATGCCGCCGTTGCGGCGCTGCAGGCCGGGTGTGACCTGGTGCTGCTGTGCAACCAGAGTGTGGGAGACGGGCATGCCGTGGATGAGTTGCTCGACGGCCTTGCGCAGCAGTTGGAGCAGGGGCAATGGAAGCCCAGCGCTGACAGCGAAGCCCGCCGCCTGGCGCAGTTGCCGCAAACCCTGCCGCAGGCCTGGGACGACCTGATGTTCCAGCCCGCCTACCAGCAGGCCCTGGAAATGCTGCCCTGAGAGGGTGCGATCGCCTGACGGCGGCGTGCGCTGTCAGGCAGACGAGGTGTTGCCGCCGTCGGGTGCCGCCAGGGCAGGCTCGGCAGGTTTGACTTCCTGCCCGGGTTTCCAGCGCCGCACCATGCGCTGGAAGATCAGCGTGTTCGGAATCTGCAGCAGCGTGCCCGCAGTGCCGGGAGCGATGTCTTCGAGCGTGGTGTACAGCAGGTTGATGTCGGTCACGCGACCGCGTGCCCCTTCCTTGTCAGCGGTGTCCAGTACCTCGATTACATCGCCCACGCGGAACGGACCCACCGTAAAAATCAGCAACGCGCAAAACAGGTTGGACAACACGCTCCAGGCGGCAAAAAAGGCCACGGCGCCGACGGTGGCGAAGCTGGTGAACGCCGTCCACAGCACGGTGGCCGACACGCCCATGCGCTCCAGTGCCAGCAGCGTGGTGCCGAGCAAGATGGCCCAGCGCAGCACGCCGTTGAACAGCATCAACATGTCGGCGGGCAACTGGTAGTGCGCGCCCGCACGGCGCACCAGGCGGCGCAGCAGGTGCTGCAGCAGCCATGCCGCCAGAAGGATGAGCAAGATCTGCAACCCCGGCACGATGATTTCGAGCCAGTCGTGCGCCCACTCGGGCAAATAGAACTTCAAAGAGCGTCGCATGCGCTGCCCACGCCCGTGTCAATGAACAGTGCTGTGCCTACCGCCATTACGCTTCGCGCCGTAGCGCAGGGAACAGGATCACATCGCGGATGCTGGGGCTGTCGGTCAGCAGCATCATCAGGCGGTCAATGCCGATGCCGCAGCCACCGGCTGGGGGCATGCCGTATTCGAGGGCGCGCACGAAGTCATGGTCGTAGTACATGGCTTCATCGTCGCCGCTGTCCTTGGCCGCCACCTGGGCGTGAAAACGGGCCGCCTGGTCCTCGGCGTCATTCAGCTCGGAGAAGCCGTTGCCAAACTCGCGGCCCGTGATGTAGAGCTCAAAGCGCTCGGTGACTTCGGGACGCGTGTCGTTGGCGCGGGCCAGGGGCGAGATCTCGGTGGGGTGCTCCATGATGAAAGTGGGTTGCCACAGCTTGTCTTCCACCGTTTCCTCAAAGTACAGCACCTGCAGGCTGGCCAGGCTGCGGGTGGAGAGCTTGTTCTTCTCCTCGCTCATGCCGAGCTTTTTGAGCGCGCTGACAAGCCAGGCGGCATCGTCCACATGGGCACCGGCCTCGGTGTGCTGGAAGATGGCTTCGCGGATGGTCAGTCGGGCAAAGGGCTGGGACAGATCCACGGCGCGGCCCTGGTAGGACAGCTCCAGCGTGCCCACCGCCTTGAGGGCGGCGTCCCGCACCAACTGCTCCGTAAAGCCCATCAGGTCCTGGTAGTTCCAGTAGGCCGCGTAGAACTCCATCATGGTGAACTCGGGGTTGTGGCGCACCGAGATGCCTTCGTTGCGGAAGTTGCGGTTGATTTCGAACACGCGCTCGAACCCCCCCACCAGCAGGCGCTTGAGGTACAGCTCGGGCGCGATGCGCAGGTACATTTCCTGCTCCAGCGCGTTGTGGTGCGTGACAAAAGGCTTGGCGTTGGCTCCGCCCGGAATGGGGTGGAGCATGGGCGTCTCGACCTCCAGGAAGTCATGCTGCACCATGAAGTCACGGATGCTGCTCACCGCCTTGCTGCGCGCCACGAAGCGTTTGCGGGCCTGCTCGTCGGTCATCAGGTCAACATAACGCTGGCGGTATTTCACCTCTTGGTCAGCGATGCCATGGAATTTATCGGGCATGGGCCGCAGGCTCTTGGTCAGCAGGCGCAAGGTGGTGACTTTGATCGAGAGTTCCCCCGTCTTGGTCTTCATAAGCGTGCCTTCGGCGCCCACGATGTCGCCCAAGTCCCAGTGTTTGAAGGCCGCGTAGAGTTCTTCGCCCAGGGCATCGCGCGTGATATAGAGTTGGATCCGGCCTGTGGCGTCCTGCACGGTGGCAAAGCTGGCCTTGCCCATTACGCGTTTGAGCATCATGCGGCCTGCCACGCTGGCCGTGACCGGTGCGGTCTCCAGGGCTTCGGCAGAACTGGCTCCATGGACTTCTTGCAGTGTCGTGGCCTTGTGCTCCGGCTTGAAATTGTTGGGGAAAGCAACGCCCTTGCCCTGGGCCTGAGCCTCGCGCAGTGCGCGCAGCTTTTCGCGGCGCTCGGCGATGAGCTGGTTTTCGTCTTGGGGGGCGGGGGCGTGGATCTGTTCAGACATGGGGGGTGCCGTGGATACGGGGCGTGAAAAGGAGGGCCGGTAGCAGCCGAACCGCTGATTTTATGGCTTATGGAAAGGCGGCGGGGGCGGCTCGCGCCTTCCCAGCAGAGTCCAGGCGGTCTGCAGCAGGATTTTCAGGTCCAGCCACAGGGTGCGTGTGTGCACATACTGGCTGGCATAACGCAGCTTGGCGGGCAGTATTTCTTCGGCATAGGTGCGCTCGGGGTCTGCACTGTGCGCCAGCAGCGCGCTCTCGTTGCGGTAGGCCAGAGAGGCCAGGTCGGTGATCCCGGGGCGCACACTCAGCACGGTCTCGCGCAGGTCGGCCGGATACAGCGCAACGTAGCGGGGCACTTCGGGCCGGGGGCCGACAAGGCTCATGTCGCCCCACAGCACATTGACGAGTTGCGGCAACTCGTCCACCTTGGAGCGGCGCAGCCAGGCGCCGGCCTGGGTGATGCGTGTGTCGTCCCCCACGGTCAGCGGCAGGCCTGCGGCCTCGGCGCCGACACGCATGGTGCGGAACTTGAAAATACCGAACAGACGTCCCCCGCGCCCCACGCGCTGCTGCCGGAAGATCACCGGCCCGGGTGAGTCCAGGCGCACCCACAGCGCGACGGCCAGCAGCACCGGGCACAGCAGCAGCAGTGCAGTGGCGGCACAGGCGATGTCGAACAGGCGTTTACCCATCTCAGTTTTTCATGGCGCTGCGCGCCACCCGCAGCGCAAGGGCCGCCCCGCCGCACTGGCGGCATCCGCCTGCCCGCAGCGCGCAGCGCTGCGAGAGCAGGGGGAAAGCGCGACGCGCCACAAGCGGGTGTTTCATCCTAGACCAGAAGTTCGTGCAGTGCGGCGATCACGCGGTCCTGGTCAGCATCGTGCATGGCCGTGAACAGTGGCAGGCTGAGCATGCCTTGGTAGGCCGCTTCAGCGTGTGGAAAACCGGTGGGTGTGAGTTGGTAGCGGTCGCGCCAGTAGGGCTGGCGGTGCAAGGGCACATAGTGCACGCTGGTGCCAATGCCCCGGTCAGACAACGCCTGGATGATCTCGTCGCGCCCCGCCCGCGCCCCGGGCGCCAGCCGCACCACATACAGATGCCAGGCATGCGTGTCCCCCGTAGGGGCATCCGCAGGCAGCACCAGGGGCAGGCCCGCCAGTTGCGCCTGGTAGCGCGCCGCCAAATGCTGGCGGCGCTGCAAGAACTGCGGCAGCCGCGCCAGTTGTTCCACGCCCATCGCCGCGGCGACGTCGGTCGTGTTGTATTTGAAGCCGGGTGCCACGATTTCGTAGTACCACGCCGGGGTTTTGGAGCTGAAGCGGTCGAAGGCGTCCCGGCTCATGCCGTGCAGGCGCATCACACGCATGCGTTCGGCCAGCGCGGGGTCGCGTGTTACGGCCATACCGCCTTCGCCGGTGGTAATGGTTTTGTTGGCGTAAAAGCTGAACACCGTCACGTCGGACTGCAACTGTCCCACGAGCTGGCCCTGCCAGGTGGTGGGCAGTGCATGGGCGGCATCTTCCACGACCTTCAGGCCGTGCTCACGTGCAATGGCCAGAATTTCATCCATGCGGCAGGCCAGGCCCGCGTAGTGCACCGGCATGATGGCCTTGGTCTGCGGCGTAATGGCAGCGCGGATGGCGTCGGGGTCGATGTTCAGTGTGACCGGGTCCACATCCACCAGCACCGGGTCGGCGCCCAGGTAGCGCACTACTTCCACGGTGGCGGTGAAGGTCAGCGTGGGGGCAATCACCTCGTCGCCCGGGCTGATGCCCAGGGCCTCCAGGGCCAGGTGCAGGCCCGCAGTGGCCGAATTGACGGCGATGGACTGCAGGCCGTTGCCACCGAGGTAGTCGGTGAAAGCCTGCTCGAATTCCCGGGTCTTTGGCCCGGTGGTGACCCAGCCCGAACGCAGGGCCTGGGTGACGGCGGCAATTTCTGCTTCACCGATGTCGGGGC
>JAUYGP010000226.1 GCA_030690515.1 Giesbergeria sp. | reverse complement strand
ACCGACCGCTGCGGGTTGCAAGAGGTGCTGCGGCTGGGCGTGCCGATGGTCACTGGAATGGCCATGTCTGCATTGCAGTAGACCCATCCAGCGCTCGACAGGTATGCCGACGTGTACAAGCTGGTGGAGGCCGTTCCAAAGCCGCTGGATTTTCCGCGGCGTGCATCGGTGACCAGCAGTGGATCCGATCCTGCGGGCTTGTCCTGGTAGTCCAGGGTTCTCACGTAGTAGTTTGCTGCGTCAAGGTAGCGCAAGGTGGCCAGGTCACCAGCGGCAGCGCTGAAGGCCGCTGTCTGGTCTCCCACCTCCAGTGTGGCGCCGGCCTCCAGTGCCGCTGCGGTGACCTTGGCCATCATGCGGGCGTTGTCCTGAACGAGGGCCTTGTCAAACGCGGGGTCGTCCTGGTAGTTGTCGATCTTGCTCTCGTTGATGGCCAGTTGAACCGCAACGTTGGCTCTTGCCACGCTTTCGCTCATGCCCTTCGCCATTCCGGTCGCGACCAGCGTGGTCAGTGGATTGATCTGCCCTCCCTTGCCAGCAACTTGCTTGAGTATGTAGCTTTTGGTCGTGTTGGCCACAGTGGGGTCTGCAGCGTCAAGGGTTGTTGTGGCATCGGCGGCGGCACCGGGCACCATGGCCACGATAAGCGAGGCACTTGCCGCCTGTGCCGCTGCCACCTTTGCCGAATCGTAGGTGATGCTGTAGGCCCCATCCGACCCAGTACCTGCCGAGGCGGGCTCATTGGCATCGCAGGTGCTGCTGGCATTGAGATCCATGCACACCACGGCGTTCCGGATTGCCTGATCCACCACCACCGTGCCTGTCACGACCACTGATGCGGGCGTGGGTGTGGTCGGCGTTTCAGGTGTCGTAGCGATGTCGCCGTCGCTTCCACCGCCGCAGGCAGACAATACCAATAGGGCCGTGCCCGAAAGGGCAAAAGAAAGGGCTTTGACTTTCAAGAACATGCTGATCTCCTAGTGCAACAAAAGATTTCAGCTTAGGAGGGCTCTCCGTCTTTGTGCATCCCTCATTTATGGGAGTGAGGTCGGGCTGGGTGCGTTGAGAATGGAAAACCGATTTCCAGCTCGATGTCTCGATATGTCGAGGTATCCGGCTGTCACTGTGATGTCAGCGTCCAGGGACTGTTGACCGTAGGTACAAGATGCACCTGGCCGCAGCGATGGCAAACGCAGCGAGGGCAGTCACACTGCTCTCCAATCCGTTGCCTATGGTGTTCGTGGATCTGGCCGATTGCGCTGCACCCCATGAACATGGGAGTTGTCTTCCTTGTACGGCCGATGGTTTGCACATACCCTCAGCGTTTGCACTGCTTCAAGGGGCTTGAATGACGAAGATCGTTTTCACTTCCTGCATGGACGCCGAACGCGTTCCGAACCAACCGGTCTGGAACCAGATTCGAGACGAAGCACCCGACGTCCTGATGCTGCTGGGCGATCAGATCTACATGGACTGGGGCGACCTGGGAGGCCCCGAATGGCGCAAGCTGATCGCCCGAGAACCGGTTGAGGGTTTGCGGGCCTTTGCCACCGAAATGCACCGCCGCTATGCGCTGCAGTGGGCGGTGCCGGGGTTTCAGGCACTGATCTGTGGTTTTGGCGGGCGCGCCGATCCGTCGCGCCTGCTGGTTACCTGGGATGACCATGACTACGCGTGGAACAACAGCCTGGGGGTGGATGGGGACGATGACCATTGCGTGCCCCAGCCGGTCAAGCAGGTCGCGCGCCGCTTGTTTGGTCAATTTCTAGAGCAGTTGCGGGGTGCCGATCAGGATGCTTCCTACCCCGCATTGCCTGAAACCTGGAACGCTCCGCTGGAGGATGAAAACACCAGCCACCTGTTCTGGCATGGCGCGCTCCACGGCGCTGGCGGGCCGGAGTGTCTGCTGCTGGACACCCGCTGGCACCGGCAGCTGCGGGCAGCAGGCGCCAGCATTCTGGGCACCCAGCAGCGGGCTGCGTTGCGCGCAGCGGTTTCCAGGGCTGGCGCTGGCTTGCTGGTGGTCGTCGCCGGGACGCCCATGAACCACAGCTACCAGTTTTCCCAGCAAGCGTGGCGCGATCCCCACGGATTCACCTATGCCGAGTACGACGAGGCCTTGGCGAGCGCCCAACGGCCGGTGCTCTTCCTGGGCGGCGACGTGCATCGCAATGTCTGGAGCGGCCGGTTGCGGCAGACGAACGGCACCCCGAGCCGGGTGGTGCAGATACTTTCTTCCGGGGCTGCGATTGGGCGTATTGGACCCAAACGTTTCGCGCCGTCCTACGGCGTCGTGACCCTGCCCGCAACCTGGGCCACGGCGGGCGAAGTGACGGTACAACTGCGAGCCATGCGCCGCGCTGATGGCTGGAAGGACGACCCCGCCATGGGTGCGCCGCTGCCTTTTAACAACAGCAACTGGGCAGAAACCCTGCATGGCGAGGCCGAGAGCAAGGTCGATGCGGCGGCCGATACGGCGGTTCTGACGGTGCTGTGCGCGCGGCCCAGAGCCAGCAGCCACCGGTTGCATGAGGGGCATGCCGTTGTTAAAGTTTCGAACGGTATCGAGGGGCTGGACGCCGTTTACAAGAATGCGCCGTTGGATGGCGATAGCTACGCCGAGACGCTGGAACTGCAGGTGGAGCCGGGCACGGTTGACTCGACCGTGCGGCTCCAGTTCCGGGGCAATGCGCACGACGGCAACAACAGAGAGGCCGAGCTTCACACGCTGATCGGGGGGGCCTTCGAGCGGGCCCGCGTTGGCAACAAGCGTTCCGTCGTGCTTTTCATCCACGGCTTTGGCAAGTCGTTTGAAGCCAGCTTGGCGCAAGCCTACGGACTGCGGCAGGCCTTTCCCGAATGCGAGCCCATTTTGTACTCCTGGGAGGCGGGGCGCGCAGGCGGTGTGCTCGCAGCGCTAACTGGTGTGGGCGCTGCGAGGCATTCGGCCAAGGTCGGCGTCCACGGGCTTTCGGCGGTGCTAAAGGCTTTTGGCGGGGCCCAAGCGCACGGGATGAGTAAAGTCATTGTGGCGCGCAGTGCGGGCAGCCTGGCCTTGTCCGAGGCGCTGTGGAGCCAGGGGGCTAGCTTCATCGATGAGATCAACCGTGTCCAGCGGGTCGTCCTGTCAGCGCCCTTGCTCAAATGGAGCGAATACCAGCGCCGCAACAGCTTTGCTGGGTTGAAAACCCAGGTGGTCGTGACGCGCAACCGCAACGACCAGACCCTGAAATTTGCCGACTGGATCGACGGCTTCGGTCCCATGCTCGGTCTGGAAGAGGGCTTTGCTGGCGCGTCGCCGGGCCAGATCTGTCTGGACTTCACCGACAGCCCTCGCGTCGGGCGATTGCACGACTACCTGTTCCTGAAAATCAACCCGGCACAGAGCGAAATCAATCATAGGTTGATGACCGACGCGGTTTTTGATCCGCTGCAGGCGGTTGGGGGGCACCTGCTGGTGCCGGAGAAGGCCGGGGTTTTCCATGTTCAATGAGCCGCTTGCGCCGCAAGCGCCGTGCGAGCCCGCGATCTCCGTGGCGCTGGTCGAGGACGAAATCGGGACGCGCGAGCGTTTGGTGCGTGCTTTGGGGCAAACCTCGCGCCTGTGCCTGGCGCATGCTGCTGGCACGGCGCAGGAGCTGCTGGACTGGCTTGCCAACAACAGTGTGGACGTGCTGCTGGTGGACCTGGGCCTGCCCGACCTGCCCGGGCTGGAGGTGATCCGCCGTGCGCGCGCCATGTCGCCGGGGACGGAGATCATGGTCATTACCCTGTTTGGTGATGAGGCCAACATGATGCGTGCGTTTGAGGCCGGTGCGCGTGGCTATCTGCTCAAGGACGGCACCGAGGATGATCTGGCCCGCCACGTCCTGAATCTGCATGCCGGCGGCTCCCCGATGACGCCGATCATTGCCCGCCAACTGTTGGCACGCCTCGCACCCGCGCCGACCCCGCCATCGACCGCACCACTTGAGAGCACGGGGCGTTACGATGGGCTGACCAACCGTGAGCACGACATTCTTGCCAAGCTCTCGCGCGGCTACACATACATCGAAGTTGCGCAGCTACTGGAAATCGCGCCGTCCACGGTTCAATCCCATGTCAAGAACATCTACAGCAAGCTGGCGGTGCACTCCAAGGCAGAAGCGATTTTTGAGGCTCGCCAGCTCGGTCTTCTTTGATCGTTTCATGGGCATGGCCATAGCCTTGGTGTTGCTGGCTTGTGTGTCACCGGGGCATGCGGCCACCGTCACGCTGCGCCACGCCCAGGCGGAACTGGCGCCCGAAGGAGGGCCTGCGCGCACTGTAGCGGTGGCGTTGTCACACCGCTGGGACAGCGCATATCCTGGGCGCGCCGGGCGAGCGAGCTACCTGCTGCTGCTGCCGCCCAGCCCGGTTGGCGTGTCGCATGGCCTGTATTTCCCGCGGGTCGGCAATCAGGTGGAAATCCATGTGGGCGGGCAAGTCATTGCCCGGCGAGGCATCTTGGGCGATTCCGGAATCGATGCGGCCAAGTCGCCACTGTGGGTGCCGGTGCCAGCAAGCCTGCTGTCGGCCGAGCGCAGCACCCCCTTGCTGGTGGTGGTCAGCGCGCAGCCCGGGCGTTGGGGCGGGCTTGCAGCGCCGATGTTCGGTCCGGAGGCGGAGGTCCATCCGGTCTACCAGACACGGTATGTGTGGCGCCAGTGGGGCGCAGTGGCCATCGTTTTCTCGATGGCGCTGGTGGCTGCCATTGCGGGCGGTTTGTGGCGATTGCAGCGCGATGCGGTCTACGGGTACTTTGCGGCGGGTGCGGCGCTGGGAGTCGTGCGGTTCGCCGATCGACTGTGGGAGCAGCCCCCGCTGCCCTGGCCACTGTGGGGTGGCGTTCAAGCTATGGCGTTCGCGCTCCATGTCGTGTTGATGGCCCGTTTCGCCTTGGCCTTGGTGGGAGTGGATGCACCGCGCGTACGGCAATTTTTTGGTGTTTTGATGGGGGTGGAGGTGGTTGCTGCCATGGCGTCTTTTCTGCTTGGCCTGCCATCACTCTGGACGGCTGCGCTGGCGCTGCTGGCTGTGCCTTCTATGGGCGCGCTGGCCGTTGTGACGCACCGTGCCTGGAAATTGCGCCAGCGCGAGGCGATTGCCGTCGGTCTGGCTGGTGCCCTCGTGATCGTGGCAGGTTTCCGCGATTTTGTGGTGGTGCGGATTTCCGAGGATGGGGCGGGCGTCTATTCAATCTTGCCGTTGGCGTCGATGGGGTTCGTCTTGATGATGGCTTGGCTCGTCATGGAGCGGTATGTTCGTCAGACACGACAGTACCAGGGCTTGCTTGTTTCCCTGGACCAGAAGGTGCATGAGCGTGAGCAGCAACTGACGGCAAGCTACGCCCTGTTGCAGCAAGGCGAAGCGCAGCGCGCGGCGCTTCAGGAGCGCCAGCGTCTCATGCGCGATATCCACGATGGCGTGGGCGCCCAACTCGTCGGCCTGCTCAGCCTGATCGACAGGGGCAAGGCGGACCGCACGCAACTTCAAGAGCACGCCCGTGCGGCGCTCGACGAGTTGCGGATGGCTGTGGATTCCATGCAGCCGGTCAACGGGGATCTGGCCACGGTGCTGGCGACCCTGCGCTACCGCCTTCAACCGCGTCTAGTTGCCTCGGGGATCGAAGTGGACTGGCACGTGGATGCGTTGCCACCCATGGAACATCTGACGCCTCAGGCCGTGCTTCAGTTGCAGCGTATTTTGCTGGAAGGGTTTACTAACATGCTGCGACATGCGCACGCCAGCCGGGTGCGGGTCAGCGCGCGTCATGAAGCCGACCCGGACAACCGGTTGGTGCTGGAAATAGCAGACAACGGTATTGGCATGCCCGATCCGGGCCAGGTCGCGGCCGGTCATGGGTTGAAGAACATGCAGGTCAGGGCAACGGCCATCGGAGCGACCTTGCGCTTTGGAGCAACAGCCGAAGGTGGGGCAAGCATTGTCATCACCTTGCCGCTGGATCTGCCATGCCCGACCGGGAGCGTCGCAAGGAGCTGAGCTACGACCACATGGGGCGCCTGGCTAAGAGCGTGTGACCCGGTTGCTAGCGTTTCGTGGATTTGAAAGATGGCAGAACCGATTTCTGCCCACACTGCGGCATCGGCTTGTTTGACCACTGCGGCCACTGCAGCACGCGCAAGAGTGCGTTTGCCAAGTTTTGCCATGCGTGCGGAACCACGGCAGCGGGCAAATCCGCCGCCAGCGAGACCCACTGAGGCCGGGGCGGCTTGCGGTGCGGGATACGTAGAACTACCTCAAGACAAGCCCCTGTAAGTAAACGTACGACTGGCGCGGCGCCGGTGTGCGCCCTAGGCTCTCGCTCCTTACGACAAGGAGACACCATGAGCCGACAGACCACGCCCTGCGCATCGCATCCGTCGAAGCCATCTGCGAACCACCGCCTGAGGGTGCGGCTGCGCAACGCAGTCTGTCGCATCGGCCTGCTGGGCACGGCCAGTCTGCTGGCCCTGGTGTTGCCATGGTCGGCCGCCCGGGCTGATATCGTCATTGGCCAGGTGGCTCCCTTGTCGGGCGTGTTGGCCAGCACGGGCAAGCAGATGGTGCTGGGCGGCAGCATTTACTTTCGCCATGTCAACGCCCAGGGCGGCGTGCATGGCCAGAAGATCGCAGTGAAGGTGCTCGACGATGGCTACAAGGTGGACGACACCGTGCGCCTGACGCGCGAGCTGTTGGCCGACCCGGAACTGGTGGCCCTGTTCGGCTTTGCCGGTACGTCCAATGTGGGCAAGTTGCTGAGCGATGGCGTGCTGGAACAGGGCGGCGCTGCGTTGGTGGCGCCCTATACCGGCGGCGAGCCGCTGCGCAATCCCTTCAACCCCTGGATTTTCCATGTGCGCGCCGGTTATGCCGATGAGACCGAGCACATGGTGCAGCAGGTGACCACGCTGGGCATGAAGCGCATTGCCGTCATGTACCAGGATGACGGTTTTGGCAAGGCGGGCCTGGAAGGTGTGCAGAAGGCGCTGGCCCGGCGCAAGCTGGAGCTGTCGGCGGCGGCGCCCTACGACCGGAACACCGACAACGTCGACGCGGCCGTACAGCAGATCATGAAGTCTGATGCGCAGGCGATCATCATGATTGCGGTGAACAAGCCATCGTCGGCCTTCATCAAGCGCTACCGCGAGGCCGGTGGTGGGGCGCAGCTTTACAACATTTCGGTGGTGGACCCCGCCGAGATCGTCAAGCTGGCCGAGTTGAAGAACGCGCATGGCCTGGGCATCAGCCAGGTGGTGCCTTTCCCGTACCAACCCAACCTGCCCGTGGTGCGCGAGTACCAGACCTTGCTGAAAAAGTATGCGCCCGACGAGCACATCAACTACACCAGTTTCGAAGAGTTTCTCGGTGCCAAGGTGCTCGTGGAGGGGCTGCGCCGTGCGGGGCCCGCACCGACGCGGGCCAAGGTGATCAAGGCCCTGGAGAGCCTGGGCCACTACGATCTGGGCGGGGTCACGGTGAATTATTCACCCGACAACCGCGTGGGCTCGCGGTATGTGGAGGTGACGGTGATCGGGCGCACCGGGCGTTTGATGAAATAGACGCAGGCCCCGGGTTGGGGCCTTTTCAGGCGGTCTGGCCCAGCAACTGAGCGACCAGCTCCCCGGTGGTCGATGCGCCGAGCTTGCGCATCAGGCGCGCCCGGTGGGCTTCGACGGTGCGGTGGCTGATATCGAGCAGGCGCGCGATCTGCTTGCTGGTGGCGCCGGTCACGATGTGCTGTGCGATCTCGCGTTCGCGCATCGTCAGCGCTGCGCTGACCGGGCGGCGCAGCGAGATGTCCTCGAACATCCACACGGCATGGGCAAAGGGGTCTGCGCGGTCCAGCGCACGGCCTGCCACATGGCACCAGAAAAGAGCGCCATCGGACCGGCTCATGATGCGTTCGTCGCTGTAGGTGCCGGTTTCCTGCATCACAGGCAGGCCGAGCTTGCCAATATGGGTGAACTCATCGAGCGAGGGGTACAACCGCGCCATGGAATGGCCCATGAGATCGGTCTGCGCAAACCCGAACATTTGTGCAAAAGCTTCATTGCAGAGCTCGATTGTCCGGTGGCGTGAAACGCACATCCCCACCGGTGCCAAGTTGAAGGCCAGTTCCAGCGTGCGTTGCAGTGCAGAGGATGAGTCCATAGCGGCTGATTCTGCCCCATGGACTGCTAGGGGGAAACGACCTGCTTGCGCTGGGTCGCCTCATCGCGCAACAGCGGACGCAGCGCCAGCAAGCCCAGCGCGGGGCCTAGCGCCAGCCAGGGCAGCAGCGCACCCAGTGCCACGGTCTCCGCCAGCGACACGAACAGCAAAATGCTGGCGATCGAAATGGCAAATCCGATGCTGTTGGTGAGCGTCAGCACACTGCCCACGGCCTGTGCGGGGGCGTTGCGTGCGGTCAGGGTGGAGAGCTGGGGCGAGTCCCCGGCCACCGTGACACCCCACAGCAGCATCCAGCTAAAGAACAGGCCGGTGCCGGCGTCCAGCATCCACGGCGTGGCCAGGCAGCACAGGCCGCTGGTGGCCAGCTGCACGGCGGCCACACGCGCGCTGCCCCAGCGCTGCGCGACCCATCCGCCCAATGCACAGCCGATGGCGCCCGCGCCCAGCACAGCAAAAGCAGCCCACGACAGCGCCAGGCCCTGCACGCGTGTGGCCAGCACCAGCGGCACCATCACCCACATGGTGTAGAGCTCCCACATGTGGCCAAAGTACGTCAGCACCGAGCTGCGCACCCGCGCGTTGGTCCACACCGTGGCCAGGGCGCGCCACTGCATCGTGGTTACACGCGCCTGCGCACCGGGTGCATCGGTGGTGCCCAGGAACAGCAGCAGGCCGCCCGCAGCGGCCAGCGCGGCCACGCCCAGCATCAGCGTGGGCCAGGGCAGCGCGTTGCCCAGCGCGCGCAGCGCATGGGCGCTGGCCGAGCCCAGCACCAGCGCGCCTATCAGCAGCCCCAGCGCACCCCCCAGGCCGCGCGTGTACCACTGGGCGGCAATCTTCATGCCCACCGGGTAGATCCCGGCAAGGAAGAAACCGGTGGCAAAGCGCCAGACCAGCAGGGCGGAATAGTCGCGCACCATGGCCCAGGCGCCCACGGTGCAGGCCGCACCGGCCAGAGAACACAGTAGGAACACGTGGCGCGCTGAAAACCGGTCGGCAATGGCGAGCAGTGCGAAGACCAGCGTGCCCACGATGAAACCGAGCTGCAACGCCGAGGTGAGCGTGCCCACCGCCGCTGCGGGCCAGCCCAGCTCGCGCTGTAGGTCGGGCATGACGGCGTTGACTGCAAACCACAGCGAGGTGCCCGCAAACTGCGCGGCCACCAGCACGGGCAGCACGTGGCGTGGGACCGGGGCTTGCATGGGTGTCACTGCACCCAGTTTTCAACCTGACGGTTAGGCACGCGCTCATATTCGCGGGTGTTGCGGGTCATATTTTGCATAAAATTTTCATACAACAATGGCTGCACCGCTTACTGGTAAAGCGTGAGCTGCTATAAAAACAAGAGTGTTTTGGAAGTGGTTATTGAGTTCAGGTTGGTTTGGGCATGGCGTCTGTCAATGCAGCAGCGCGAGGTACTCGGGGCGTTTGGCTGCCAGGCCTTTGAAGCTGCGCAGCAGGTGGGCAAATTCGGCGTCGGTCATGCCGTACAGGCGGGCCACGGTGCGATCGTTCTCGGCGCGCAACTGGTCGCGGGCCTTGGCGGTGGAGGGCACGTCGCCCGGTTGCACGTTGAACAGCGGGGCCAGCTCGGCAAAATCATCCCAGCTTGCGGCCAGGCTCAGCAGCAGGGCGTTTTGGGCGAGTTGGGCGTAGTCGGGGTGGGCGAGAATTTCGTCGTCGCTGGGCTGGGGTGTGGGCAGGCGGAACAAGTAGGTCTTGTTGGCGTGGATCTGGATCATGAAGCGCGCCAACCAGTCCACCGGCAGGCTGTTGAACCAGGCCAGTGCAAACAGCAGGCGTAGCGGTGAGGTGGCCTGTGTGGTGACGCCGCCTTTGGCATCCCGCAGGTAGGTTTTGGGAATGCTGATGTTGATGGTGTTGCCTACGCCCACGTTCTTGGGCAGCAGGCCAAAGATCAGGGTGCGTTCGTCAGTGTCTCTGGCGATGTCCCGAAAGCCTAGGCGCACAAATTCGCGGTCATAGCGCACCGCAGATGCGTGCTTGCCGGCCTCGGCTTTGGGTACGCCCAGGTCTTGCGCCATGCGGTACAGTTCTTTGCTGTGCAGCCTTGCGTCAAACGCTTGAGGATTCACCCAATACTGCGGTTCCTCGAACACATGGCTGTATTGCCAGATCATCTTGCCCTCGTACAACGGCAGTAGCCCCTGGATGGTTTGCTCGATGAACAATTCCTTGTCGCTGGTCATGTGAAGTTCATTACGGAAATCCAGCCAGTTGGGTGACAGCGAGGGGAAAGCGCTGTAGCACTTTTGCAGGATGGGCAGGTCGGTGCCGTCGCGCAGCTCCATCAAGGCCCATTGCTCGGGTGATAGCGCCTTGACTGTGTCCAGCGGGTATGGCACATGGGTTTCAGGCCGTTGCAGATCAGCGGCATCAAGCACGTAAAAGGCCGTGTCGATGGGGGCCTGGTCTGCTGTGGGCGGCGTGTTGACCACCTGCATCAGGGCAAATTTGTAGCTGCGATGCACGTCCTGGAAGATGCCTTTGTTGTTCTCAAAGCTGTGGAAGAACCGCAATTGCGCTTGGTTGAAGATATGCAGGCGCAGGCCCATGGAGCCTTCTTCGAACATCAGCGCGCTGGGCAGCACGTAGTTCAGGCTGCCGCCTGCGTTGAGCAGTCCGAGGTTGCGTTCGACAAAAAAGCGGAACAGATTTCCGTCGCCTGCACCTCTGTTGAGCGGGTAGGCCGACTTGTAGTAGTTGTTGGCCACCTCTGCATCGTGCTGCACGCTTTGGTACGCGGCGGCGATGTGGGTGCTTTCCAGTAGGCGCTTTTGCACAGCGGCCTTCTCGGTGTTTTTCAGGCTGCGGTAGTTGCTGTGGTACTGGGGGAAGAAGTCGGTGTCAGAGAACTTGGTCTTGTCCCACGGCGGGTTGCCAACGATCACGTCAAAACCTTTGCGCCCTCCAGCAAACGCTTCGGGAAAGGCCACTTCATAGTGAAAGAAGTGAAAGCGCTGGGCATAGGCCTCGACCTGGCGCAGCGCGGCGGTTTTGGTTTTGGCTTCGTCAAACAGCTGTGCCAGAAGGTCGGGCGTTTTGTCCAGCGCCTCGCAGGCGGCCTTGTTTCCTTCGGCCAGCAACGCACGGCGGGTACAGATGAAACTGAGCGCACGCGATAGCAGCTGCAGTTTGGGTGCAATAGAGTTTTTCCACAGCCGCTTGGATTGCTCCACCTCTTGCGCGGTGGTATCGCGCATGGCGTCTAGCTCGTCCATCACGCTGCGCAGCTCGTCAAAGCGGGCGCTGAGGTTGTCCACAAACAGGTCGTTTTGCCGGACTTCGGTGGCGTTGTAGTCAATAAACTCTTGCACGCTGGCGCCCATGAGGGCGTTGCCATGCTGCACATGGTGTTCGATGAACGACAGCGGCGTGCCAAAGATGAAGCTGTCCATCCACAGTGAAAGGCGTGCCAGCTCTACGGCAAAGGGGTTCAGGTCAACGCCAAAGATGCAGCGCTTGAGCAGCGCGCGCTTCAAAATTTGCGCGTCTTCGGGTACGTAGTCGAGGTTTAGAAACTGCAGCTGCTCGGCAATTTTGGCGCTCTCGGTGGCCACCAGCTGTTGCAGGTCGGCATCGGTTTCCAGGCGTTCGAGTGCCAGGTCGGTGAGGGTGCCCAGGGCTTCCACCAAAAAATGGCCGCTGCCGCAGGCGTTGTCCAGAATCTTCAGGTCCATCAGGGCCTTGCCCTGTGCGCTGGCAGCAGTCAGGGCTTGCTGCATGGCCGCTTGCACCAGCGGCTGCGACAGCGAGGGCGGCGTGTAGTAGCTGGCCGAGGTTTTGCGTGAGTTGCTGGCGCTTTTGAGGTACACGTCGCCTTTTTTCACGCTGATCTCGCGCAAGGCGCGAAAGCCTTTTTCCTTGCGCAGGATGGCGCTGTCGTAGGCGTCGAAATAGGCTTCGACGGATTTTCCGCGCGTGGCGGTGGTTTCGTATTCGAGGTATACGGCGGCTTCGCTGGCTTTTTCGAAGCGGAACTCCAGCAGCCCCTCGTAGATGCGCCCCAGGTGGGTGACGCTCATGTTTTTAAAGTCGCGCCGGGTGTCAAACAGCGTGGTGCCCCGGTGGGTTTTGTAGAGCAGTTTTTCCAGAATGGCACGCAGCGTGGTGTTGTCGAATATTTTGGGCTGCAGTAGCAATGCGGCACGCTGGGGGTCGAACAGGCCACCGTTGAACAGCGGGATGTCGATGTCTTCGGCGCCTTCGTCGAGCATTTCAAAAAGCTGCTTGAGGGCATAGACGCCGTCGTGCAGGCCACTGCGAGGGCCGGGCTTGCTGGGCAGGGTTTGGTAGATCTGCTCCAGGCTGTAGCGGTTGTAGAACGGGTGGCGGGCGAGCAGTTCGCGGTTTTTGTCTTCAAAGTAAACCACGAACAGCAGCCGGAACAGCAGTACCACGCTGTTTTCATACACGCTGGCCATGCTGGCTTTGGGGTTGGCGCGGTGGATGGCGCGGCCCATGATTTCAAACAGTGAATCTTCGCCCGCGTAGCCGTAAATGACGGCTTTGAGGTTTTCTTCCACCGCCAGCGTGAAGTCGGCCGATGCAGCAATGGCCTGCTCAATGGCGTTGCTGGCACCGGCGGTGGCGGGCGGCACGTAGGTGTCCCGTCCGAAGAAGAACGCAAAAAGCGCCAGCGCCTGCGCCTTCTCCTGGCCGGGCTCCAGTGCGCAAATGGCTTCCAGGTCAAACTGGATGTAGGTTTTTTTGGCCGTGACCTTGTCGGTGTCGTAGATGCGCCAGACGCGGCCATTGGTCAAAAAGCCGAAGCGCACGCGCAGGGTGCTCAGGTAGTCCTGCAGTTGGTGGTGCGGGTTGTGGTTGCGGTCGGCTTTGCCGGTGTCGAGGGTTTTGGACCAGGCCTTGGATTCGCAGATGGCGGTGACCAGGGTGTGGTCCTTGCTCGCCATCAGGGCGTGGTCTTGGTTCGGATGCAGCAGGAGACACCAGTCGGGTTTGGCCTGTTTGCCCTGCACGATGAGGGGTTCCTGAGTGACGCTGACCCAGCCCAGCTGTTTGAGCAGGGGGCCAATAAACTTTTCTTCCAGTTGCGCTTCGCTGCGGATGGACAGTGCTGCCACATTGAAGTGTTGTTCCAGCCAGGTGCCAAGGCTGTAAGGCAGTGCAGCTTTTCCCAATGCTTCGCGCTTCTGTGCGAAGTAGCCCTCGTCCAGCAAGGTGTTGACCAACCAGGGATGGGGGAAAAGGTCTTGCATGTGCGGTGCTTCGGTGTGCTGCGCTGGCAGACTGGTTAGTGCGTCAGTTTTTAGTATAAAAATTGCTTCTACCCATTGTCTGGCAATCGGTTGAAGCTATTATTTTTGCATCGCTACGGATGATCAGTCATACTGTTTATCCTTGCATTTCACGCATCGGCATGTCGAAAATGCAAGGATAAGAACGCCCGCAGAACTACACGCCGCGCGCCCGGTCCGCTTTGAATTGCGCGCGGAACTCGGTGAAGCGCCCGGCGTCCAGGGCTTCTCGCACTTCGCGCATCAGGTTCAGGTAATAGTGCAGGTTGTGCACGGTGGTGAGCATGGGGCCCAGCATTTCGCCGCAGCGGTCGAGGTGGTGCAGGTAGGCGCGACTGAAGCCGCCGCGCCCGCCCGCGTCCCAGGCCACGCCGTCCTTGCCTGCGCAGGCGTGGCAGGTGCAACTGGTGTCCAGGGGCTGGTGGTCGGTTTTGTGGCGGGCGTTGCGGATTTTCAAATCGCCGTAGCGCGTGAACAGCGTGCCGTTGCGTGCGTTGCGCGTGGGCATCACGCAATCGAACATGTCCACGCCGTCAGCCACACCCTGCACCAGGTCTTCGGGCGTGCCCACGCCCATCAGGTAGCGCGGCTTGTGCTCGGGCAGGCGGTGCGGGGTGTGCGCCATGATCTGCAGCATCTGCTCCTTGGGCTCGCCCACGCTCACGCCGCCGATGGCGTAGCCGGGGAAGTCCATGTCCACCAGCGCTTCGAGCGACTCCTGGCGCAGGTGTTCGAACATGCCGCCTTGCACGATGCCGAACAGCGCGTTCGGGTTGCCCAGGCGTTCGAACTCGTCTTTGGAACGCACCGCCCAGCGGCGGCTCATTTCCATGGACTTGCGGGCTTCAAGCTCGGTGGTCAGGTGGCCCTTGGTCTCGTAGGGGGTGCATTCGTCGAGCTGCATCACGATGTCGCTGTTGAGCACCGTCTGGATCTGCATGCTGACCTCGGGCGACATGAACAGCTTGTCGCCATTGACGGGAGAAGCAAAGTGCACGCCTTCTTCGGTGATCTTGCGCATCTCGCCCAGGCTCCAGACCTGGAACCCGCCCGAGTCGGTCAGGATGGGTTTGTGCCACTGCTCGAACGCATGCAGGCCGCCAAAGCTTTGCATCACGTCCTGGCCGGGGCGCATCCACAGGTGGAAGGTGTTGCCCAGGATGATTTGTGCGCCCATGTCGTGCAGGCTTTGCGGCATCACGCCCTTGACGGTGCCGTAGGTGCCCACAGGCATGAAGATGGGTGTTTGCACGGGCCCATGGTTGAGCGTGAGCGTGGCGCGCCGGGCGTGGCTGGAGGGGTCGGTGGTGAGAATCTGAAACTGCAGCATGGGCGCGATTGTCCCAGATGGGCGGTGGAGCGCCCGCTGCCTGCGGTGCGGGCGCGCAGGGCCGCTACACTGGCCTGAACAGAACACACACATAAGGAATTGCCATGCCCAGAATCCTCATCGCCGTCGACGGCTCGGAACTCTCGCTCGATGCCGTGCACCACGTAGTGCAATTGGCGCAAGGCGGCCTGCGCGTTGATTGCGTGCTGGCCAACGTGCAGGAACCGGCCTCGTTGTATGAGCTGGTGGTCTCGCGCGACCCGGACCTGATCGCCGCCGCCAGCCTGGAGGCGGGCGACCATCTCATGGCCTCGGCCCGTGCGTTGCTTGATGCCGCTGGACTGGCCTACACCACCGAGATCGGTGTAGGCGATCCGGCAAATACGCTGGTGGATATTGTCGAGAGCACGGGTTGCGACATGGTCGTCATCGGCGCACGCGGCCAGGGGGCATTGAGCAGCGCGTTGCTGGGCTCGGTATCGCAGGCGCTGGTGCATGCCAGCCCGGTGCCGGTGACCATCGTCAAGCATGCCGAGGTGGTGGAGTTCGACGACAGCGGCGAGGAAGAGCCCGCCGCCTGACCAAGAAAAAAGTCGGCCCGCCTCGCGGCGGTCGGCTGGCAGGGTATTGCGAAAGGGGCCTCAGCTTCCCATGGGCGTATGAAACCGGCGCGGCCCATACCAGCGGCCCCCGCGCAAGGGCCGCCCCGCCGCGCTGGGGGCGTCCCCCTTCCGCATCGCGCAGCGATGCCAGAGAAGGGGGAAGGAGCGAAGCGACACAGGGGTTGTTTTTCCTTCAAGCGGCCTTGCGAAAGGGCTCTGCCGGGCGCTGCAGCTTGCCGTGGGGCAAGGTGGCCAGGCGCTTGAACATGCGGCCACAGTAGCCGCGGATCCACAGGCATTTGTTCAGTTCGTCCACGGGCAGCGGGCCGGAAACCACGACGATGTCGTTGGCGACGTCTTGTGCGCCTGCAGCACGCAGGCGGCGGCGCGTGTTGTTGGCCCACGACTGGATGCGCGTGGGGCTGCCATGCTGGTGCACCTCGCCGGTGTGCGCGTCAAAGGCAATGGCCACGGTATCGGTCTTGAGCCTGAAGCGCCGCTCGCCCGTGACGACGCTGGGCGTATCGCGCATGTCGTACAGGTAGTAGCTGCCGGCCTTGAGCTGGTATTGCATGTCCATGGTGTTGTTCCTCTTGGCTGCATTGTCGAGCGTGCGCCGCATCGCCAATGGCGGGGAAAACGGTGGGAAACAGGCTCTTTTCAGGGGTGCGCCAGGCGGCAGGCATTGCCGCACAAGGCGCGGCTGCCATTGTGGCGGCTGCCTGATAGCAGTTCAAGAAACCGCGCAGGTATTGCGTAACGGGATGTTTAGAAATCCACCAGGCTCAGCCCCACGGTAAACACTGTGCGCTTGCGGTTGTAGTCGATCATGCTGTCCCCGTAGCCCGAGAACAGTTGGGTGTGCAGCCGCAGATTGCTTTTGCCCCCACCGAGGGCCGTGCCCAGGGTCTGCATCCATTCAAGCCGCGCCGAGCCGCGCGAATTGCTTTTCAGCGCGCTGCGCACCGTCAGGCCCAAGGTGTTGTCCCGGTCCATGTTCCAGAACGCCGAGAGTTCGCCGCGGCCGATGAAGTCGCTGATGCCCGGGTTGTCGTCGCTGCTGGCGCTTTCGCCAATGCGCTTCCAAAGCCGGGCGTTGACTGTCCACCGGTTGTCCAGTTCCATGCCGGTCATCAGGTAGGCGCGGTTCCAGCTGCGGGACAGGGGCAGGCTTTGCCCGTTGGACTGGTGCGCTACGCCGACGCCGCTGAAGCGCCAGCGCCAGCCCCAAGGCAGCTGTGCGTCGGTGGGGTAAACGTACATCACCTCGGGCTCGTGGTCGGTGGTGCGGAAGGGGCGCGAAATCTGGGGCGAGAACAGCTGCCAGTACGACTGCTGCGTGTAGCCAAACCACAGCGAATCCTTGCGTGTGGGGTGGTTCTGGGTGAGTAGGCCTTGGGCGATCTTGGTGCGCACGGAGAGCTGAAGGCGTGCCTCGGTGCGGCGGAAAGGTGTGGACTCCAGCGCCGTATGGTCGGCCGAAGGCGAATCGGGCTGGCGATTGACATTGCTGGCCGCTACCACAGAGGCTGTGATGGGCCGGTAGCCGCGAAAACTGAAGGTGCCGCAGTCGCTGCCCGACTCCAGCTCCCAGAAGCGTGAGAGGCCGCTGTACTGCGGGTCGCGGCAACCTGCAGTCTGTGCCACCTCGATCATGCGCGTGGCCGGCAAGGTCGTGTCTACCAGTGAGGGTGGGGCCGCAGGGGCGTCGTTCTGCGCGGCCGATGCCGACGGCGCCTGCCAGGCCTGCTGGCCAGCCCACTGGTCAAAGCATGCCAGGCGTGCAGCGCCGTCGCCGGTCAGCGTGGCACAGCGTTGCCAGGCTGAGCTGGGCGTCTGCGCTTGTGCGACCGGGCTGGCCAGCAGGGCCACCAGTGCCAGGGTCATCGGAGTGACTTTCAGGGGGATGACGCAGGAGGGCATGGTCAGGGTCTTTCGCACGGGGTTGGGCAGGAAATACTAGTGAAAATGGCTTGTAACGCTTGTTGGGTAAGCGATATAAG
>JAUYGP010000224.1 GCA_030690515.1 Giesbergeria sp. | reverse complement strand
GGCAATGCTAAGTACGACCTGAACGTGATCTACGCAAACGGCCCTCTGGCTGCTGCTCTGTCGTACAACAAGACCAACACCATGAAGGGCAACATGGCTCTGGGTGCTTCGTATGACTTCGGCATGGCCAAGGTTGCTGGTTCGATCCAGAACAACGGTGGTCCTTCCAAGGGCTTCACCATCGGCGCAACTGTTCCAGTCGGCGCATTTGCTCTGACGCTGGACATCGCTCGTGAAAACGGCGATGGCATGAAGAACACCGACTTCTTGGTGGAAGCCAAGTACGCTCTGTCGAAGCGCACCTTCGCCTACGCTGCCTATTACAAGGACGGCGAAGCTGCTGGCGGCGTATACAAGACCGGCGCCAAGAACCACCTGGGTCTGGGCGTTCGCCACAACTTCTGATGACACGCTGGCGTGAGCCAGCTTGCATCGGTCGATCAAACCGCCAATCTTCGGATTGGCGGTTTTTTTTCGCTTCTGCCGTTGCGCAATCCAATCAAGCCATAGGCACGGTGTTGTCTGAATGTCGCGTGACATGCGCGCGATATTCCGGCTTTGGGTACTCGCGCAAGGAACGCCATCAGAAAACGGAAGAGGTTGTCGGCCTGCCTTGTCAAAACCCGGCACACCCCCAGGAATTCAGGGATAACCCATGGTCCGCCGAGCGCGCCTTCCTGCATAGTCCCTCCTTTTGACCATGAGGGTTGCATGAAGCTCAAATTCAATCTGTTGTCGTTGGCTGCTGTGGCTGTTTTCGTGGCAGCGCCAGCCGTGCAAGCGAAGCCATTCAAATGGGCCAGCCAGGGAGAAATTTCTACCTGGGACATCCACTCGCAGAACAATGCCCTGCAAAACGGGCTGCATGCCAATGTGTATGAAAGCCTGGTGTACTACAACAGCAAGACTTTCGATGTCGAGCCCGTGCTGGCGACTGCCTGGAAAGAGATCAGCCCTACGCAAATCCGTTTTACCCTGCGCCAAGGTGTGAAGTTCCAGGATGGGTCGGCCTTTACGGCCGATGACGCTGTGTACTCGATCCAGCGCGCGATGGCCAAAACGTCCAATTTTTCACCCTACGTGCAAGGCATCGACAAGGTGCTCAAGGTTGATGCGCAGACCATAGACGTGCTGCTCAAGGCACCCAACCCCGTGCTGCTGCGCCAGATGACCGAATTGCGCATGATGAGCAAAGCCTGGGCCGAGAAGAACAAGTCGGTGGACCCCAAGGACATGAAGGCCGCCGACGAGAATTTTGCCCACCGCAATGCCATGGGAACCGGCCCTTACACGCTGGAATCCTGGCAGCCAGACCAGCGCATGGTGTTCAAACGAAACCCTCACTGGTGGGGCAAGATGGACGGCAATGTGACGGAGATCGTTTACACCCCCATCAAGTCGGCTGCTACGCGTATCGCCGCCCTGCTGTCGGGTGAGGTGGACATGGTGCTCGATCCTACGCCCCAGGACTTGGGTCGCCTGCGCGCTAGCCCGGACCTGAAGGTGGTCGATGGCGTGGAGAACCGCACTATCTTCCTGGGGATGGATCAGTTTCGTGATGAACTACCGGGATCGAACATCAAGGGCAAGAATCCGTTGAAAGATTTACGGGTGCGCAAGGCCTTGTACCAGGCCATCGACGCCAACACCATTTCGCGCAACATCATGCGCGGCCTGGGCAAGCCCACGGGGACGTTGGTGGCGCCCCAGGTGGCGGGTTGGACTGAAGTCGTGGCCAAACGCTTCCCGTATGACGTAGAAGCTTCCAAAAAACTGCTGGCCGACGCTGGTTACGCCGATGGCTTCGAGGTGGACTTTGCCTGCCCGAATAACCGCTACATCAACGACGAAGCCATTTGCCAGGCGGTGACTGCGATGTGGGCGCGCATTGGCGTGAAGGCCAAGCTGCGCACCATGCCCCTGGTAAATTACTTCCCGATGATCCAGCGCTACGAAGCCAGCATTTACATGCTGGGCTGGGGCGTGCCTACTTTCGACTCGTTGTACAGCTTGCAGTCGCTGGTGCGCAGCGTGGGGCAGGGTGGCGACGGCAACTACAACGTGGGCCGTTATAGCAACCAGCGCATGGACTATCTGGTGGACCGCATCAAGGCGGAAACCGATGCGCCAGTGCGTGCCCGCATGCTGACCGAGGCACTGCAACTCTCGAACGACACGGTGTCGCACATTCCATTGCACGATCAGGTGATTCCCTGGGCCATGAAGAAAAACGTGGAGCTTGTGCACCGTGCCGATAACCGCGTCGACATGCGGCTCGTCAAGGTGAACTGATGCTTGCACGGTATGCGTAGATTTGCGCATACCGTGTGGCATGATGATTTCCACCTCCCGTAAGCGGGCTGCCACAAGCGGTCTGCTTACGCTGTCGAACACACACTCGATCTCTACAGATGCTCGCCTTCATACTGCGCCGCCTGATCCAGGCCGTGATCGTCATGGTCACCGTGGCATTCATTTCCTTCATGCTTTTTCAGTATGTGGGTGACCCTGTTGTGTTCCTGCTGGGCCAGGATGCGACGCCCGAACAGATACGGGAACTACGCGCAGGATTGGGACTGGATAAACCGTTTTTTGTGCAGTTCGGACACTTCCTGGTCAATGCAGCCCAGGGGGAGTTTGGCCTGAGCCTGCGCCAGGGCGCCAAGGTGTCGCGGCTGATCGCCGAGCGCTTTCCGGCGACGCTGGAATTGTCTTTGGTCGCAGCTTTCCTGGCGCTGGCTATGGGGGTGCCCATGGGGGTGTACGCTGCCCTCAAACGCGGCAGTTTTACCAGCCAGGCTTTGATGACCTTGTCGCTGCTGGGCGTCTCGCTGCCCACGTTCGTGATCGGTATCCTGCTGATCCTGGTGTTTTCCGTCACGTTGGGCTGGTTTCCCAGTTTTGGCCGTGGAGAAGTTGTGCAGATGGGGTGGTGGAGTTCGGGTCTGCTGACCGCCAAGGGCTGGCACCACATCACGCTCCCGGCCATCACACTGGCGATTTTTCAGCTCACCCTCATCATGCGGCTGGTGCGCGCCGAAATGCTGGAAGTGCTGCGTACTGACTACATCAAGTTTGCGCGGGCGCGCGGCCTGTCAGACCGCACTATCCACTTCGGTCATGCACTCAAGAACACCCTGGTGCCCGTGATGACCATCACCGGACTGCAACTGGGCGGGCTGATTGCCTTTGCCATCATTACCGAGACCGTTTTTCAGTGGCCGGGCATGGGGCTGTTGTTTATTCAGGCGGTCACCTTTGCCGATATTCCTGTGATGGCCGCCTATCTGTGCCTGATCGCACTGATCTTCGTGGTCATTAACCTCGTGGTCGATCTTTTGTACTTCGCTGTGGATCCGCGCCTGCGCGTGGGCAAGGCGGGGGGGCACTGACATGCACGGTCCGCGTCTGAAGGCCGGTGGGCGTGCCTTTGCCCACATCGCCCAATACCACCCCGAACTGACGGCCCTGCGCCGCGACTTGCACGCCCACCCTGAGCTGGGGTTTGAGGAGGTGTACACCGGTTCGCGCGTGAAGGAAGCGCTCAAGGTCTGCGGCGTGGATGAAATCCACGATGGCATTGGCCGCACCGGCATCGTCGCCGTGGTGCGCGGGCGCAGTACCGCCAGTGGCGCCATGGTGGGCCTGCGCGCCGACATGGACGCGCTGCCCATGGCCGAGCACAACGATTTTTCCTGGAAGTCGTGCAAACAGGGGCTGATGCACGGCTGTGGCCATGATGGCCATACCGCCATGCTGGTGGGCGCTGCGCGCTACCTGGCTGCCACCCGCGACTTCGATGGCACGGCCGTGCTGGTGTTCCAGCCGGGTGAAGAAGGCATGGCCGGTGCGCGCGTGATGATGGAGGACGGCCTGTTCGACCGCTTTCCCGTGCAGTCTATTTACGCCATGCACAACTGGCCCGCCATGAAGCCGGGCACCGTGGGCCTGAACGACGGCGCCATGATGGCGGCGGCCGACCGCATCACTATCCAGATTTCGGGGCGGGGCGGCCATGGCGCGCACCCCTACCAGACGGTGGATGTGGTGCTGGTGGCGGCGCACCTGATCACCGCGGTGCAGAGCGTTGTGTCGCGCAACGTACGCGCCATCGACAGTGCGGTCATCAGTCTGTGTGCAGTGCAGGCCGGCGATCTGGGGGCCTTCAGTGTGGCGCCGGGATCGGCCACGCTGGTGGGTACCGTGCGCACTTTCGACCATGAGGTGCAGGCCCTGGTCGAGCGCCGCCTGCATGAACTGTGCAGCGCGGTGGGCATGGCCTTTGGCGCCACGGTGGCGCTGGATTTCCAGCGCATCTACCCCGCCACCATCAATACCGAAACCGAGGCGCGGTTTGCCGGTGACGTGGCCGAAGCCCTGCTGGGGGCCGAGAACGTAGTGCGGGACCTGGAACCCAGCATGGGCGCCGAAGACTTTTCCTTCATGCTGCAAACCAAGCCCGGTGCCTACTTGCGCATTGGCCAAGGTATGGGCGCCAGTGGTGCCGTATTGCACAACAACCGCTATGACTTCAATGACGATATTCTGTCGCTGGGTGCTGCCCTGCACGCCAGCCTGATCGAGCGCGCCATGCCCCTGCCTGCGGCCGCATGACGGTGACTATCCCTTTTTTTACCCAGGAGAACGACATGAAAAAGACGAGACAACTGGTTGCCACTGCCCTTTTCACGGCCCTGTCCGCGGCTGCCTTGGTGGGGCATGCGCAAACCATCCGGATTGCCAACCAGGGCGACGCCCTCTCCATGGATCCCCATTCGCTCAATGAATCCTTGCAGCTGAGCACCACCAGCAACGTTTACGAGCCGCTGGTCGGCCGCAACAAAGACCTGAGTCTGGCGCCCGCCCTGGCCACGGCCTGGAAGCAGACCTCGCCCACGGTGTGGCGCTTTGAGCTGCGCAAGGGCGTGCAATTCCACGACGGCACGCCGTTCACCGCCGATGATGTGCTGTTCAGCTTTGCACGTACGCAGGTGGACGGCTCTGACATGAAGAGCTACACCAATGACTTCAAGGAAGTGCGCAAGATCAACGACCACACCGTCGAG
>JAUYGP010000221.1 GCA_030690515.1 Giesbergeria sp. | reverse complement strand
ATGTCGATCATTGCAATCGAAAATCGGAGGCCATTTCTTTGACACAGACTGAAGACTTCGCTGATTCTTTCGTTCAGGTATTTGCGGTTATGCAGGCCGGTCAGCGGATCGCGCAGGGTGATTTCCTGCAGTTGCGCGTTGGCTGTCGCAAGCTGCAGGTTCAGGCGCCGCAGTTTCTGGCTCCAATACAGAAAACCGAGCAGCACAATCAGCGCACCCGCCAGGATCTTCCACATCAGCCGGTAGTCGAATTCCGGCGCATTTTGCACCGCAAACCAGCGGTCCACGATTTGCTGGCGTTCCGTGGATTCCAGCGAATCGACCAGTTTCTGGAAAATCGCATGCAGTTGTGGCTGGTCATTGCGTGTTGCCACACCGAGTGGCCAGTCATCGAACAGGCGTCCGCCGATCTTGATATCGGCAATCCTTTCTTTCTGGATCAGGTAGCCGATGCTCGCCATGCTGCCGATGTAGCCAAATAATTCGCCCTTCTGTGTTTGGGCGATGCCTTCGCGTTCGCTGGCCACTTCCACCAGCCGGATTCCCGGATAGCGTGTGCGCAGCAGCTGGTGGAAGTCACTGCCCCGCAATAAACCCAGTGGTTTGTCCTTCAGGTCCTCGATGCGGTCGATAAAAGGCCTGTTGACCGAGGTGGCGATCACGTTTGGCACCTGCAGGTAGGGGCTGGTGAAATCCAGCGTGCGCTTGCGTTCGGCGGTGTCCGCTGCCAGCGCCAGAATGTCGCATTTGCGCGCCTGTAGGTACTCCAGTGACTCGGTTCGGGAGCGCGTCGGTACTGTTTCCAGTACAAACCCGCCCCTTTGCGCCATCAGTACCGTGAAATCGGCGGCAATGCCGACATGGTTTCCATCATTGTCGACCGCTTCATAGGGCTTCCAGTCGGGTGCGGCGCAGACCCGGATCGCCCCCCGCTGCGCCAGGTAGGCGCGCTCATCGGGCGTCAGGCCGACGGCACGCAGTTTGGGTGAAAAAGACGGCGCAGACAGCCATTGGTTTTCAATGCCCCGCGTTTCCTCAACGGACAACGCATCCAGCGCTTTTTCAATCAATCCTTGTAGCTGCCCAAGCTCTGGTCTCACCCCGAAGCGCAGATCTTCGTAATCGACGCCCTTCAAGGTCAGCTCGCCGGCAATTTCGACGTTCACCAGCCCCAGCTTTTTGACATGGTTATTGCCCGTATTGAGCGCCGTTGCCACCGCGTCGACGCGGCCGAACGACAGCGCCTTCATCATCTCTTCCTGGGAATCGAATTCCATCAAGGTTCCGCCAAGCAGGGCTGCCAGCGGTTCCTTGTAGAAAATATCACGCGTTGTACCGACCCGCTTGCCACGCAGCGACGTCAATCCCGCATAAGCGCCAAAATCGTTTCTCACAAAGATGACGTTGGGGATGCGGTAGTAATCGCGCGAAAACAGGGTGTAGGCCTTGCGTTTTTCCGTATACGAAATATTGCCAATGACATCGATTTTTCCGTCGCGGAATGCGTCGAGCAGCGTCGCCCAGCTATCGATGACCGGCTCAAACCGCATGCCGGTGCTGTCCGCAATCCGGTCCAGCAGCGCCACCGAAAAACCTTTGACCTCGCCTTTGGATACAAAGCTGAAGGGTTCGTAATCGGGCATCAGGCCGACCTTGAAGACGGGGTGTTGCCGTACGAACGTTTCCTCTGCGTGGGTCAGCTTGAGTTTTTTTGTCGCCTTGGGGCTGCCGCCCCGATATTTACGCCAGCGCGCTTCTATCTGCGCCCGCTCTTGCGGCGGTATCGCATCCAGCCCCTTGCTGATGATGCTGTGCAGTACCGCCTGGCTTTTGTTCACGCCAATCCGGTAGTCTTCCTTTTCCAGCCCGGCGATGCCGAGCGGCCCGGCCACCCGCAGGTTGGGCAGATTGTTTTCACGGGCCAGGTATTCGCCTGTCAGTTCACTGGTCACGACGCCATCGAGCCAGCCAAATGCCAGCGATTTCACCAAGTCGACGTAGTTGCCATACTCGATGATCTCGATGTCCTTGCGATTCTGTAGCCAGCTCTTGTAGTAAATGTCCTTGATGACGCCGATCTTTTTCTTTCCTTTCAAGGTATCAAAACCGCGGTAGTCGGCCAGCGGATTGACGGCACTCTCGAACAAGACGGTTTCCCGCAAATGGTAGGGGTTGGTATAGAGCGTGAATGCCTTGCGCGGCTCGGTCATGGAAATCGCGTCGATGGCATCGAGCCGACCGTCTTTGAAGGAGTTGTAGACCTCGGTCCAGTTGCCGACCCGGATATCAAACTGCAGCCCGGTGCGCGCCTCGATCGCATGCAGGATGTCAATCGAAAAGCCGTTGATCTTTCCGTCCCGGTAAAAACTGTAGGGTTCGTTGCCTGAGACAACACCGATCTTGACCGGTACATGCCTTTGTACCAAGGCCTGTTCTTCTTGCGAAAGTGAAACCGCTGAGGTCGCACTGACCCGCCCGGAACAGAGAAGAAAGAACGGGAGCAACACCAGCCAGGCAAATGTGCGATTCATTTTTTTATCCAGCAATCGAATTGATTATGTGACCGGCCCCCACTCAGCCGTAGCTTCTCCAAAAATAATCGTTTGGCGTTGCTTGAAAACGCTGCGCGCCTGGCCCTTGTGTTCTTCAATGACCGGGGCGGGAAAGGTGTTGAATAGGGAATCCTCCGCAGAAGAAAACCGTCGCACCGCCCGCGTCCCGCGCCGCAGTGTGGGATAGTGCAAAACCGCCGCCTGCCCTCCCCCCATGGAAACCCTCTCTGCCCTGCAATCCCTCGGACTGGAACTGCCCAGCCCGGCCTATATCGCGGGTGCCATCCTGTTTGGTCTGCTCGGCATGGCAGCGTACTGGCACGGAAAAAAAGCACAGCGCCGCAGCACGCGCTGGTGGGGTGTGGCATTGATGTTCTATCCCTACGCCATCTCGCCCACCTGGCTGCTGTATGCCGTGGGCGCAGCCCTGTGCCTGGGCTGGTGGTGGGATGTGCAGCGCGGGTGACGGCGGGATAACGCCGCGGTGCACCGCGGTTCAGGCCAGTACTGCCAGCCCCGCCCCATGCCCGCGCGTGAAGGCTTCCTCAAACACCGAGTAGCCCGACCAGTCGGCATGCGCAAACGCCAGCCGCGCGGTGGTGGGCGTGGGCAGCCACTGGGTTTGCTCGCCATTTGATAGCTGTTTGCGCTTGCCAGATGGGCGTTGGAGGCCAATTTTGCTTAAAAACTCTAGCGTGCCCGGTGTGGGGATGGACATGGCGTGACCGTAGCGCGTGACCTCCACACGTGTGGCACGCCGGGCCAGGTCGGGGTGGGGCCCACCCAGGGTGGCCAGTGCCGCCTGGGCCCAGTGCGTCCACGGCTGCGTGGCGAGCTGCTCGCGGCTCTGGGGTACATCGCCCAGCGCCTGGTAGTAGCTCAGCACCGTGGGGGCGGTGAGGGCCGAGCGGGGGTCCAGGCGCTGGTGGCCGGCATTCACATAGCCCAGGCCGCCGGGGTTGGCATCCTGGTAGAGCACGTTGTCCCAGGCGGGCGCGGCGCCGGGGTGGTCTAGCAAAGGCGCGTCGATGTGGATGTTGGCCACCAGCCAGGGCGCCCAGTGCAGGCGCTGCGCCGCCTCGCGCAAAAAGGCGGGGGCTTGCTGCACCACCCGCGCCGCCACAAACACCGGCAGCGCCACGATGGCGCGCGGGGCCTGCCAGCGCTCCACGCTTTCGGTGGTGTGGTTGTAGGCATCCACCTCCACGCCGTGGCGCCCTTCGCTGATGCGCAGCACGCTGCAGCCGGTGCGCAGCTGGCCACCTGCGCGCAGCGGCGCTGCCAGCCGCTGGGTCAGCCAGCCGTTGCCCTCGGGCCAGGTGAGCACGCCGTCCTGCTCGGGCGGCGCGTCGTCGCCTGGCGCAGAAAAACCATGGCGGCTGGCGAAGTAGTGGATACCCGCCCAGGCCGATACGCGCGCCGTGCCCGCGCCGTAGTCGTCGCGGCAGCAGTAATCCAGGTACCAGCGCAGGTGGGCATCGTCCAGCCCTTGTTGGGCTAGCCATTCATCAAAAACAAGAGCATCCAGCGCTTGATGGGTGGGCGATAGAGGCCTTTTTGCCTCCAAAGACTTAAGCACGGGCATGGTAAAGCGCGCGGCCTTGCCCAGCGCTTGCACCAGCGCAGAGAACTGCCGGTATTGGGCCAGCGTGCCCGCGCCCACGCCCTGCACGGGCAACAGGCCCTCTTGCCATTCGCCATCGCGGAAAAGGCGCTCTTGTGGGCTGTGGCACAGGTGGCGCTCGTCGTACTGCCAGCGCCCGGCCACGCGCTGGCGCAGGCCCAATTCTTCGAGCAGGTCTTGCACCTCGCGGGAATCGTTTCCCGGCACCGGCAGGTAGTGCGCGCCCAGCGGGCAGGCAATGCCGTTTACGCTGCCCCCACGGCTGTTGCCGCCGGGCTGGTCTTCGAGCTCAAGCAGCACAAAATCGTCGATGCCCGCCAGCCGCAGCGACCGCGCCGCTGCCAGCCCGGCCACGCCACCCCCGGCGATGATGACCTGCGCACGCCGCACCACGCCGGGCGCAGGCAGCGTGCCTGATTGCAAAAGGTCGCGCAGCGCATGGCCGCGCGCCAGGTCGATACCGGCAAAGCCGCCCCGCAACGTGGGCGGTGCATCGTGGCAACCGGCCAGGGCCGTGGCAGCAGCGGTGGCAAGAAATTGGCGGCGTTGCATGGTGTGTGCCTTTGAACCGATGTTCAGTGGGCCATGACCTTGCCCCACTCGCGCTCATAAGTGTGCACCAGCACCTGGTTGGACAGGCGGTTTACCTCGGCGGGCACCCGCGCCATGTCCAGCGGAAAGTCAAACAGCAGCGGCAACGTGCTGGCGCTCAAAAACTGCAGCCCGCCGGGCAGCGCCTCGGGCAGGCGCCAGGGCCGGTGGCTGGCCAGCACAAAGCCCCATTCGCCAAAGCTGGGCACATGGGCATGGTAGGGCGCCGTCTGCAGGCCGACCGACTCGATGGTCTGCACCACGGTCCAGAAACTCTGGCGCGCCACCAGGGGCGACGTGGTCTGCACCACGGCATAGCCGCTGGCGGCCAGGCGCCGGTCGAGCAGGGCGTAGAAGCTGTTGGTGTAGAGCTTGCCAATCGCGAAGTTGGTGGGGTCGGGGAAGTCCACCACGATCACATCAAACGTATCGTGAGCCCCCACGCTTCCCGCTGCGCGTGGTTCGCTGCCCCCCTGGGGGGCGCTCGCGCCTTGGGGCGAGCCGGCGGCCCTCGATTGCCCATCCTGCAGCCACTGGAAGGCGTCGGTGTTGACGACCTGCACCTTGGGGCTGCGCAGCGCGTGGCCGTTCAGCCGCGCCAGCGTGGCGTTGTCGGTAAACAGCCGCGTCATGGCCGGGTCCAGCTCCACCAGCGTGACCGATTCCACCGAGGGATATTTGAGAATCTCGCGCACCGCCATGCCATCGCCCCCGCCGAGCACCGCCACGCGCTTGGGTGCACCGTGGGCCGCCATGGCCGGGTGCACCAGGGCCTCGTGGTAACGGTACTCGTCGCGCTCAGCAAACTGCAGGTTGCCGTTGAGAAACAGGCGGTGGCCCAGCTTGCCATCCGTCACCACAATGCGCTGGTAGGGCGACGCGGCCGTAAACACAATGCGGTCCTGGTAGAACTTGTCTTCGGCAAAGGTGGTGATGTGCTCAGCGCCCGCCAGCGCCGCCAGCAGCAGCCCAATCACCATGGTGCAGGCCGCCACATGCGCCCCCCAGCGCCGCAGCTCCCAGCGAAACAGCCACAACGCCCACACAGCCACCAGCGCGTTGAGTAGCCCGAACAGCAGCCCCGTGCGGATCAGCCCCAACTGCGGCACCAGCAGCAGCGGGAACGCCAGCGACACCGCCAGCGCGCCCAGGTAGTCAAACGTGAGCACCTGCGAGACCAGGTCCTTGAGCGCCACATTGCGCTTGAGGATGCGCATCACCAGCGGAATCTCCAGGCCGACGAGCGTGCCCACCACCAGCACCATGCCGTAGAGTAGGAAACGGAACGCCCCCGGCGCATAGGCGTTGGCCAGGAACAGCACCGCAGGCAGCGAGCCCCCGATCAGCGCCACCATCAGCTCGATACGCAAAAAATGCGCCGGCAACTGCCGCTCAAAGTAGCGCGACAGCCACGAACCCACGCCCATGGCGAACAGATAGGTGCCGATGATGGTGGAAAACTGCAGCACCGAATCGCCCAGCAGGTACGACGCCAGCGCACCTGCCGCCAGCTCATACAGCAAGCCGCAGGCGGCCACCACGAAGACGCTGGAGAGCAGGGCGATGTCGATGGGGCGGGGGCCGTGGGGGGCGGCAGTGCCGGGAGCGTTACTCATGCCAGTACTTCATCGAGTTGCTGGGCCAGATTTTTGCCGCTCTGCGCCATGGTCAGCCAACCGAACACCGCGCGGCCACCGCTCGTGCGTGCCCACAGCGCGCCCACTTGGCTCTTTTCAATTTCATAGGGGTCGCTGACCAAGTGCGCGCCCTTGAACTCCAGCAGCGCCACGCGGCCATCCGCCAGTTCGGCCACAAAGTCGGCAAAAAAGCGCCCGCGCGATGTGGGCAGGGCAAAGCCGCAGGGTGCGGTGTCGAGGTTGCGCACCCACTGGCGCACCTTGGGGTGGGCGTCGATGAGCTGCGCGCACTGGAACTCCTGCCCACCGTCCTTCAAGTCGGCCAGCACCGGGAAGTAGTGTTTGGCGAACTGGTAGCGCCCGCTGTAGCGTGTCGCCACCGGCGCTGGGTAGCGACCGGGCGTGAACACATGCGGGTGCGCCCAGTCGGGCTCCACCAGCCAGGCCCCGGCCTCGCCCTGCTGCAGCACGCACTGGCGAAACTGCCGCTGGGCTGCCGCGTCGCGCAAGTCGGCCACATGCGCGGCAATGCTGCGCGCTAACTGAAAGCGCGCCTGCGCCAGCGCGACCAGTGATACGCCGCAGGCATGGATTTGGTGGTTCACCACGGCGGCCAGGTAGGCACGGCGCTGGGGCTGTGTCAGCTCGTGCAGCGCTTTGAAAAGCGACTGGTCTAGCCACTGCACCAGCGTCTCGGCGGTGATGCTGCTGTGGCCGTAATCCATGGGCATCTGCTGCACGTCGGCATGGCGCAGCGTGACACGCTCGCCCTGCAGGTCGATGGTGAACACGTCGGACTCCTGCGCCACGTGAAAGCCGGGCAATTGCACGGCCTGGGGGCTCAGCAAATCGAGCTCCACGGTTTCCAGCACGGCCTCGCGCTCCAGCGGCCACAGTGGTGCCTGCTTTTGCGTGCGGTAGGCCAGCGAAGGCAGTGGTGCAAAGGGCACGCCACGTGCTGCCGGGGCCACGCTGGCGGCCACCAGGGCGTTGTGCTGTGCCACCTGTTCGCGCAGTTGCTCTTGTTTCTTGGGGCCGCGCACCTGGGCCAGCATCAGCGCCTCGGTGCTGTCGGCAATGTGCCCGGCCACCACCAATTGCGGCGCACCGGCAATCGTGTGCACCTGCACGCCGGGGAGCGCCAGGAGCTCGGGCGTGGCTTTGAGTGCTTCAAAATTGCTAGCTATCAGCGCTTGTGGATTAAGCGCTAGAGGCTGATTTTGTTCAAAATCTTCACCAAACAAAGGATAGGCCGCTGGCGCCGCAATCATTGACGCCACATCCAGCGCCTCAAACCCCATGTGGTGGATCAGCCGGTCGGCCAGCGCATGGGCGGCGCTGGAGAACTCTGCCGCGCACACATGGGCGTAGGCCCGGTTGAGCGCTTCGCGCCCGCGCCGCCGCGCCTGCGGCATGCGCAGCACGCGGCCCAGCAACTGCTCTACCGCCGTGGCGCTGGTCATCTTTTGCAGGCTGCACAGCACGTAGGCAAACGGGCAGTCCCAGCCCTCGCGCAGCGCCTGCACGGTAATCACATAGCGCACCGGGCAGCTGCGCGCGGCCAAATCCAAATCTTCCAGCCCGCGCGTGGTGCCTGTGGCCACCACGATCTGATCCTCGGGCAGCTTGAGTTCTTCGATGAGGTAATTCCGCAGTTTTTCGGGCGGCATCTCGTCGCCCTGGTTCTGCGCCTGGAACAGCACGATGGGGCGCACATAACCGTGGCCGTCGGCCTCGTCTTTCAGGGCCTCGGCCTCCAGCTTGCGCTGCGTCTGCACCGCGCCAAACACCGCCTGCGGCCAGCCTTCGGGGTGTTCGGCCAGCACGATGGGCAGCTTGATCATGTCCTCGGCCGCCAGCTCTTGCGCGCTGACGTGATAGAGCACATTGGTCTTGTGCGCCAGCGGCGTGGCGGTCAGTTCCAGAATGAACGCCGGGTTGAGCCGCTGCAGCGCGGTGAAGCTTTTGTCCGTCTTGGTGTTGTGCGCCTCGTCCACGATCAGCACCGGCCGCTGCAGCGCCAGCCAGTTGGCCAGGCTCCAGCGTGGCTGGCCGACAAAGCCCTGCAGCACGCCGGTGGTGTCCTGCGCCGCGTCGCCTTCTGTCACCAGCGCATCGGGCAGGGTGTGCAGGCACGCCAGCGCGCGCCCACCGTCCTGCGCCAGCGCGCCTTTGAAATGCGGCTCAAAACGCTCCGAGAAGCTGTAAACCGTGCGCTGGCCCGCGTCCTCGATACGAAAGCTTTGCATGGTCGCCACCACCACCACGGCGGTGCGCCCCCAATCCGGCGGGGCGATTTGCGCCACGTCGTCGAGCGTGCACACCTGGAGCTGCTCGCCATAGGCCTCGGTCAGCGCCGCGCGGTACGGGTGGCCGGGCGTTTGCAGGGCTTTGAGGGTTTGCTGGCGAATCGCGTCACTGGGCACCAGCCACACCGCCACCGGCGCATCCACATGGCA
>JAUYGP010000322.1 GCA_030690515.1 Giesbergeria sp. | reverse complement strand
AATGATCCTACAGGCCATCGCGGCATCCAGCCACGCCCCCTTTGACACAGCCGCCGTACCTTCATGGCGCTGCCCTACCCGCTTTTCGATGGTGCGCTTTGGCAACGTGCTGGGATCGAGCGGCAGCGTGATCCCGTTGTTTCGCCGCCAGATCGCCACAGGAGGCCCGATCACGGTCACGCACCCGGACGTCACGCGCTACTTCATGACCATCCCCGAGGCCGCGCAACTGGTGCTGCAGGCCGGCACCATGGCCGAGGGGGGTGACCTGTTCCTGCTCGACATGGGCGAGCCCATTCGTATCGTGGATTTGGCCCGGCGTATGGTGGCGCTGACAGGTTTGACCGTGCGCGACGAGCAGCACCCCGGCGGCGACATCGCCATCGAATTCACCGGCCTGCGCCCCGGCGAAAAACTGTACGAGGAATTGCTGATCGGCGACGACCCCATGCCCACCGCGCACCCGCGCATTCTGCGGGCGCGTGAGGAGCACCTGCCGTGGGATGGCATGCAAGCCACCCTGCAGGCCCTGCAATCTGCGGCCCTCTCAGATGACACCGCCACCATCAAGCGGCTGCTCCTACAGCTGGTACCGGGTTACCAGCCAGGCCTTGCCACCCCCCCATGAAAACGGGTTTGCTGCGCGCCACGCTCACGCTGCTGACCGGCAGTGTGCTGGCCCACGCCCTGCCCTTGCTGCTGGGCCCGCTCCTCACACGCCTGTATACGCCGCAGGATTTCGGCCAGTTCGCCCTGCTCTGGGCGGTGGCTACCAACCTGGCCGTGGTGGGCTGTGCACGCTACGAGTTTGCGCTGCCGCTCGAAAAATCACCCGGGCGCGCATCGGTGCTGATGGCCTTGTGTGCCCGCCTGCTGCTGGCCGTTACAGCAACGTCCGTCGCCATTGCTGCAGTGCTCGTGCTCTGGCAAGGCACACCCCTGGCCTGGCTGCTGCCGCTGGCGGTGCTAGCCGGGGGCACCACCCAATGGCTGACGCTGTGGGCCACACGCTCGCAGCGCTTCGGGTTGCTGTCCATGGCACGCCTGGTGCAGCAGGGTGGTGGCGCCTTGTTGCAGGTGCTGCTGGGCCTGTTTCAGGCGGGTACCTTTGGGCTGCTGATCGGCCCCATCGTGGCCGGCCTGGGCGCCGCTGGCCTGCTGGCCAGACCGGCACCCCAGGGCGGATGGCCACAGCTCTGGCGCCAGCCACTAAAACGCCTGAAATCCCTGGCCTTACACCACCGCGACTTCCCGCTGTACAACACGCCACACGCCTTTATCGGAGCACTTCAGGACACATTGGCCCTGGTGCTCATCGCCGCATGGGCGGGCGATGCTGCAGCGGGCTTCTGGGCACTTGCACTGCGCTACCTCAAGGCCCCAGCCACCTTGCTGGGCGGTGCGCTGTCGCAGGCGCTCTACCCCATGCTGCTGCAGGCGGACAGTGCACCCCAGGCGCGGGCGCTGGTGCGGCGCAGCATGCTGACCCTGGCCGCATTGGCCACCCCCATGGCGGTAGTGCTGCTGCTGTGGGGGCCGGCACTGTTTCGCCCTCTCTTTGGCGCACAGTGGGACGGTGCGGGCACACTGGCCCGTGGCCTGAGTCTGTACATCGCCCTGCATTTCATCGCTTCACCGCTGTCGGTAGTCACGCTGGCGTGGCGGGCGCAGCCCTGGGCACTGCGGCTGGCTCTGGCCGGGCAGGTGGTGTTTTTTTTCGGCCTCGGATCCGGGTTGTACTGGGGCGGCATCGAAGGTGCTGCCTGGGGCGTATCGGCGGCCATGCTGGCGTATTTCGCCTACTATTTCTGGGCGCTTGTGCACTGGAGAGAGATCCCCCATGAGAGTCTTGCTTAACCGCTGGCGCCGCTGGCTCTGGCGGCAGCTTTTCTACCGAATGGTTTTTGGCGAGCGTGGCTCCCAGGGCCAAGCCTTGCCACACACGCGCATCGCCCCCAGCACCTGCATCGAAGGCGGGGCCGGACTGGAACTCGCCGACCATGTGTTCATCGGTCAGTTCAATTTCCTTGACGCATCTGCAGGACTCTACATTGGCGAAGGGGTGCAGATCACCAATTTTGTCAGCATCGTCACCCACAGCTCGCACCGCAGCATCCGGCTGCTCGGCCGCGCCTACGCGAGCCAAACCGAGACGGTACCCGGCTATGTACGCGCGCCCATCGAGATCGGCGCCTACAGTTTCATCGGCCCGCACAGCGTGGTCGAGGCAGGCTGCCGCATCGGCAAGGGCGTGGTGGTGTGCGCCCACTCGCGCGTGCGCGGCGAGGTGCCGGACTTTGCCATCGTGGCCGGCTCGCCCGCCGCCCTCATCGGCGACGTGCGTACAGGCGACGCCCGCCTGCTGGCGCAGCACCCGGAACTGGCAGGCCAGTACGCCGCCTGGGCGGGTGAGTTGCCCCGAATGGAGTCCGGGCATGGCTGATGCACCGCCCCACCTGTGCCTGCTGGGCGACGCCAACAGCCCCCACACCCGGCGCTGGGCCTTGGAGATGCGTGCGCGCGGCTGGCACATTTCCATCGTCACTGCGCGGCCCGAGCCGCTCGATGGTGTGGAGCAGCGCATCCTGCCGCCGGTGCGGCGCTCCATCGACTGGCTGCTGCGAGCGGGCGCAGCGCGGCGCCATGTGCGCGAGCTGGCACCGGACATCGTGCACGCGCACTACCTCACCTCCTACGGCTACCTGGCTGCGCGCTGCGGTCGCCATCCCCTGGTGATGACGGCCTGGGGCAGCGACCTGCTCGTGACGCCGCACACCCGTCCCTGGATGCGCTGGCTCACGGGCTGGATCCTGCGCCGCGCCGACCTCATCACCGGAGACTCGGCCAGCCTGGTCGAGGCCGCGCGGCAGTATCGCCCGCGTGCCCCGGTGCACGAGATCCACTGGGGCGTGGACCGCACGCGCTTCACCCCCACGCCCTGGGAGCACAAGGATGGCCTGCACATCGTGAGCCTGCGCGCCTGGGAGCCCAACTACCAGATCGCCACGCTGATCGACGCCTTCGCCCTGCTGCGCCAGCAACGGTGCGGTGCACCGCTGCACCTGCACCTGCTGGGTGGCGGCTCGCTCGAACCAGCGCTCCGCGCCCAGGTGCAGGCGCTGGGACTGGCGCAGAGCGTGGTATTCCATGGCCGCCTGGACGATGCGGGCATGGCCGCCGTGCTGGCGCGCAGCAAAATTTCGGTCACCGTGCCCGCCAGCGATGCCACCTCCGTGGCCATGCTGGAAAGCATGGCCTGCGGCCTGGCCGTGGTGGCCAGCGACCTGCCCGCCAACCGCCAGTGGATCACCCCCGAACTGCTGGTGCCCATCGGCGATGCGCAGGCACTGGCCCAGGTACTGCAACGGCTTGCCACCGACGACGCGCATGCGCGCCAGGCTGGCGAGTGCAATGCTGAACGCATCGTGCTGGACGGCGACCGCAAGGCGCAGATGGACCGCATGGACCGGCTGTACCGGGAGCTTCTGCCATGATCGCCCTTACCCCCCGCCTGCTCAGCGTGATCGCCCCCTGCCGCAACGAAGCCGTCTTCATCGACGCCTTCTGCGATTCGGTGCTGCGCCAGCAGCTCCCGGACGGCTGGCACATGGAAGTGCTGATCGCTGACGGCCGGAGCGACGACGGCACGCGCGAGCGTCTGCTGAAGCGCTGTGCACACGATGCCCGGATAGTGCTGGTGGACAACCCCGGCCGCATCGTCTCCACCGGCCTGAACG
>JAUYGP010000189.1 GCA_030690515.1 Giesbergeria sp. | reverse complement strand
CGCCCAATCGAGGTTTACAAAGAGCTGCAAATCCGGCTTGGCTTGTACCGCTATCGAAATGTTGATCCTGCGCATGCAGTAGCAGGCATGCGCGCCAAGATCGGCGCAGGTTACAACTACTGGGGCGCCTTGCGGGCTGGTGTTGGGAAATTCTTGAATCTATGGGAAAGAGGCGCATTGACCCCCAACGACCTGATTGCAGTTCCGGGCGTTGAACACGTTTCGTACATCTGACTAACGCAGAGGGCGAACGCGCTCCCCGATTCGTGCTTTCACGTAGTGCTCAGTCATCTCCCGATTCTTGTGAGCCAGCAGCTTCTGAGAATGCGCGAGGTCTCCCGTGTCGGTCGCAGCCTTCGCCCGAATGTCCCGAAACTGAAAGTCCACCTTCGCCAGCGTCCGCGCCTTGTCGAAGCGTGAGCGCAGCGCAAACTGGCTCAATGGCTGGCCGTTTGCATCTTGAATGAGGTAAGCGCTGATTGCCGTCGTGGGCCTCTGCGTGATGCGTTCGATGAGCGCAGCAAGTTCCCCTGTGACCTCTATACCCAGGCGCGCGCCCGTCTTGTTCTGCACGATCCACAGCGCACCGTCGCGAATGTCTGAGCGCTTGATCTTGAGCACGTCTGCCGGGCGTTGGCCGGTCAGCAATGCGATATCCATGGCATCGGCTAGTCCTGGAGCGGTTGGTTGTGGCCGTTGTAGGACTGAGCCTTCTAAAAGCGTGCCGTCCTACTCATTGCGAATATTTCGAATATTGCGTATGCTTCTCTCGTGGGCCCAAAAAGGTCCGAACTTGCGTAGCGAACCCCAGGAGAAAGAAATGAACCAACAAGTACTGGACTCTGCCAGCGAAGCGGAAGCTGAGATGGCAGGTGCGGCACGAGCTTGCCTCGTGGCAGCTTTGGATCATTCCAAAGCTGAAAAGATCAAAGTGACGATCGAGATGGACGGAGGGGTAGGTGAAGCCCCTGTGTTGAACCTCCCACCGCGAGCGCTAAGATTTTTTGCGGATGTCTTACGGCAGATGGCTAAGCGCGAACCAATGCTTCTAGTGCCTCAGAAGCACGAGCTAACCACTCAGGAGGCCGCAGCATTTTTGAACGTGTCGCGGCCTTTCGTGATCAAAGAGATCCAGGCTGAAAGATTGAAATGTCGGCTCATCAACCGACACCGCCGCATTGAATTCGAAGAGCTTTTGCGCTATCAAAGGGAACAAAAGCAACGTTCTGAGGATGCTCTCAAGAGGCTTAGTAAGCTTTCCCAAGAGCTCGGGGAAGACCTTTAAGTGGCAGGCAGCGCACGTTACACGGCGGTTCTGGATGCAAACGTGTTGTATCCGGCGCTCCTGCGAGATGTGTTGTTAAGCCTCGCCCACGCAGATCTCTACAGCGCTAAATGGACTGAGCATATTAAAGCTGAGTGGACGCGTTCTTTGTTGAGAGATCGTCCCACCATGGGCGCTCAAATTGCAGCGGCATGCGACGCGATGGAGGCTGCCATCCCGGATTGTTTGGTTAACGGATATGAGCATCTCATCGATGGGCTGGAACTTCCTGATCCGGACGATCGTCACGTGCTGGCTGCTGCGATAACGGGGCATGCAGATGCCATCATTACTTGGAACGAAAAAGACTTCCCCAGAGAAGTTCTAGATCCCTTCGGAATAGAGCTACAAACGCCAGACGAATTTGTTCTCAATCAGATCATGCTACGAGGAGTTATCGCGTTGACAGCGATAAAGGGAATGCGTGAGCGATGGGAGCGCCCTCAGTACACCGCCGTGGCCCTTGTGGACCTCTTCGAGAAGCGCGGCTTGCCTCAGACGGCGGCGCACCTCCGAGACGTCGTTAATCTCATTTAAGACACTGCCGGATTTCTACAAAAGACAGATTTTCGCTTTCCCTCCGATGGGGGAAATGGCTAACTTTTTGGCGGTTTGTAGAATGAAGTTCAGCTAAACTCTTGCCGAGCCTTATTTTTTCTGAAGATTGAAAATCCTTGTGTCGGCGGTTCGATTCCGTCCCAGGCCACCAAATTCAAGCGCCCCAGCGCCCGAAAGGGTTCTGGGGCGTTTTGCATCTGTGACACGGGCTCTGTGACAGAGTCCGTGCGGTCATGAGCAAATTGCTACCAAGGCTGGCCGGGTATGCCAGACCACAGTTCGCTGAGGTCCGGGAAGCGCCACCGATCGGGGTCCTCGCGGGCCACGATTTTTTCGCTGCATTGGGGCACCGAGAGGTCCACGACTTCGGGGAGGATGCGCAGGTCAGATTTCGTCGAGTAGAAAACCTTGACGATTGGCGTTACCAGAGACTTGGTCGCTTGCTCCGTCACCACGCCAATGCGCCCGGAAGTCAGGCGCACCAGCGAACCCACCGGGTAGATGCCGATGCTTTTGACAAAAGCCTGGAACAGGCGCGCGTCGAAGTGGTCGTTGGTCCATTCGGCCATGCGGCGGATGGATTCTGACGGGTCCCAGCCGCGCTTGTAGGGGCGGTCTGATGTGACGGCGTCGTACACGTCGCAGATGGCGGCCATTCGGGCGATCAGGCTGATCTTGTCGCCCTTGAGCTTGTCGGGGTAGCCTGTGCCGTCGATTTTTTCGTGGTGGTGCAGGCAGGCATCGAGCACGGCGGCTTCCACGCTGCCGCCCTCCTTGAGCATCTGGTATCCCTCTACCGGATGGCTTCGCACCACGGTAAATTCGGCGTCGGTGAGCTTGCCTGGCTTGTTCAGCACAGACATGGGAATGGCGGCCTTGCCCAGGTCATGCAGCAATCCGGCCATGCCGGCGGTGCGGGTGTGTGCATCGCTCAGGCCCAGCTGCCGCGCCAGCGCAACCATCAGGGCGCAGACGGCCACCGAGTGCATGTAGGTGTAGTCATCTGCCGTCTTCAGGCGCGCCAGGCTGATCAGGGCGCCGGGGTTGCGGGCGACGGAGTCGGAAATTTCCGTTACCAGGCTAGAAGCGCTTTCTGCATCCACAGCCTTGCCCATGCGGGCTTCGCTGAACATCGACACCACGGCCTGCTTGGCCTGGCTGCAAATGGCCGCAGCCTTGTGCAGCTCGACCTGCATGCTGGTGGGCGTGTGGTCATTGGTGGGCAGGGACGGTGGGGCGGGCGCTGGGGGCTGCACCACCGCAGGCGGCATTTCTTCCAGGCGGCTAAGGGCGGTGTCAATGCTTGCGTCCACCTCGTCGCGCGAGACGGAGGTTGCTCCCGAAGCCACGTCCTTGCCCAGGGTGATGTCAATCCAGACCTCGCGAATCGTAGTGGCCCGGATCAGGTCCAGATCTTTCGGGTCGGTCAGTACAAACTTGGTGCGCCAGAAAGGATGCTCCATCCACGAGCCGCAGAACGCCTGCAGGTACATGCCCAGAGTGAGATGGTCGACATCAATGCGTTTGAGCATGAACCGGACTCAAGTGTAAAAAAATGGTAACAATTGGCAGTCATGTTAGCCTTTTTCTCTCGCGATGGCTGACACCAAACTTCCCATTCCCAAAAAACCTTCAGCGCCCGGCGCGGTGCAAAAGGCGCTACACAAGCTCGGTTTGGTGCGTGATATTGATTTGGCGCTGCATCTGCCACTGCGCTATGAAGATGAAACGCGCATCACGCTGCTGCGCAATGCCCGCGATGGCGACATGGTGCAGGTCGAAGCCACTGTCACGGCCAGTGAGGTGCAGTTGCGTCCGCGCAGGCAGTTGCTCGTGCAGGTGGACGATGGCACCGGAACCTGTGAGCTGCGGTTTTTCAGCTTCTACCCTTCGCACCAGAAGACCCTGGCGGTGGGCGCGCGCCTGCGTATCCGGGGAGAAGTCAAAGGGGGCTTCTGGGGGCGGCAGATGTTGCACCCGGCGTTTCGCGTGGCTGGTGGTGAACTGCCCACCGCCTTGACACCGGTGTATCCCACCACGGCGGGACTGCCCCAGCCCTATTTGCGGCGGGCGGTGGTGATGGGGCTGCAGCGTGCGGATTTGTCCGAGACTTTGCCCTCCGATGTAGAGCTTCCTTTGACAAGCAATTTAGGTCAAAACACCTTCCAGCGCCTATGTAGCTTGCGGGATGCGCTCATTTTTTTGCATCATCCGACGCCGCATGTTTCTCTGGCTGCGCTCGAAGACCGCAGCCACCCTGCTTGGCAGCGCCTGAAGGCCGAAGAGCTACTGGCACAGCAGTTGTCGCAGCAACAGTCGCGGCGCGCGCGCGACCAGCTCAGCGCCCCGGTGATCCCGTCCGGTGGCGGGGCACCGGGCATGCCACCCCTGCACGAGCAGCTACTGGCTGCGCTGCCCTTTGGGCTGACGGCTGCCCAGCACCGTGTGGGCGAGGAAATCGCGCACGATTTGGCCCGCACCCGGCCCATGCACCGATTGCTGCAAGGCGATGTGGGATCGGGAAAAACCGTGGTGTCGGCCCTGGCCGCTTGCCTGGCGATCGAAGCAGGCTGGCAATGCGCCTTGATGGCTCCCACGGAAATTTTGGCTGAACAGCATTTTGCCAAGATGATTGGCTGGCTTGAGCCCTTGCTGGCAGCGCGGGGGCGTTGCGTGGCCTGGCTGGTGGGCGGGCAAAAAAAGAAAGAGCGGGCTGCCATGCTGGCGCGGGTGGCGTCTGGCGAGGCGGCGCTGGTGGTGGGCACGCATGCCGTCATCCAGGAACAGGTGCAATTCAAAAACCTGGCGCTGGCCATCATCGATGAGCAGCACCGTTTTGGGGTGGCACAGCGCCTGGCACTGCGGCAGAAGCTGGCCGCGCACGGCATGGAGCCGCACATGCTGATGATGAGCGCAACACCCATCCCGCGCACCCTGGCCATGAGCTATTACGCTGACCTGGATGTCTCGGTTATTGATGAATTGCCCCCGGGGCGCACGCCCATCGTTACGCGGCTGATTGCCGACAGCCGCAAGGATGAGGTCATCGCGCGCATTGCCAGCCAGGTGGCGGCGGGGCGGCAGGTGTACTGGGTGTGCCCACTGATCGAGGAGAGCGAGACACTGGATCTCTCCAATGCCACCGCCACCCATGCCGATCTGAGCGAGGCTTTGCCCGGCACGGCGGTGGGCCTGTTGCACTCGCGCATGCCCAGCGCCGAAAAGAAAGCGGTGATGGCCGAATTCAGCGCCGGACGCATGGGTGTGCTGGTCAGCACTACGGTGATTGAAGTGGGGGTGGACGTGCCCAATGCCTCGCTCATGGTTATCGAACATGCCGAGCGCTTTGGCCTGAGCCAGTTGCACCAGTTGCGGGGCCGCGTGGGGCGCGGTGCCGCCGCGTCGGCCTGTGTGTTGCTGTATGCCACCAACGACAGTGGCCGCGTGGGGCAAACCGCCAAGGAGCGGCTGCGCGCTATGCAGGAAACCAACGATGGATTCGAGATTGCCCGGCGCGACCTAGACATCCGTGGCCCGGGGGAGTTTTTGGGCGCGCGCCAATCGGGCGATGCCCTCTTGCGCTTTGCCGATCTGGCAACGGACACCCACCTGCTCGAATGGGCGCGGGCGCTGGCGCCGGTGATGCTTGACCGCTACCCCCAGCATGCCGAGCGGCACGTGGCGCGCTGGCTGGGGGGTAAGGCCGACTACCTCAAGGCATAGACGCGTCTGGGCGTGTGGTGTGGGCTGCTTCCCACGCACCTATGGGTACCGGTCGGCCCAACAAATAGCCCTGGCAAAAGTGGCAACCATGCTGGATCAGAAAGGCGCGCTGCGCCACCGTCTCCACCCCCTCGGCCACAACCTCTAGCCCCAGCGCATCGCTCATCACCAGAATGGCGCGAACAATGGCGCTGCTGGCGGTGTCGTTGAGCATGTCCTGGGTGAACGATTGGTCGATTTTCAGTAGGTCAAAGGGCAAGCGCTTCAGATAGGACAGCGATGAGTAGCCCGTGCCGAAATCGTCCAGAGCGAAGCGCAGCCCCAGGTCGCGCAACTGGTGCATCTTGGTGATGGTGGTTTCGATGTCGCCCAGGATCGCGCTTTCGGTCAACTCCAATTTCAGACCGCCGGGGTCAATGCCCGTGCGGTTGAGTGTTTCGTGCACCAGGGCCACAAAGTCGGCCTGGTGAAACTGCCTTGCGCTCACATTGACGGCCAGGTTCAGATGCCGGGTGGCCGGGCTGTGTTGCCATTGGGCCAATTGCTGACAGGCTGTGTCCAGCACCCACTGGCCCATGGGCAGGATCAGGCCGGTTTCTTCTGCCAGCGGGATGAAGTCGGCGGGAGAGATGATTTTCCCGTCTGCGCCTTTCCAGCGAATCAGCGCTTCAGCGCCGACCACGGCGCCTGCCTGATCGACCTGTACCTGGTAGTACAACTGGAAAGCACAGTGCTCGACGGCATCTCGCAAGCCCATCTCCATCGCCACGCGGGCATCCATGGTGGCCTGCATCGTGTCGTCGAAGAGCAGGGCGCTGCCTCCGCCTTCGTCCTTGGCGCGGTACATCGCCACCTCGGCCTGCTGGAGCAGTACTTCGGGGGGCGCCTTGCCCGCGTTGAACAGCGTGACGCCTGCACTGGTGGCGGCATAGATCTTCCTGGCGGCACCCAGCTCATAGGGTGCCGCCAGCGTGCTGTGCAACTGCTGTGCCAGATGGTGCGCAGCAGCCATGGCCTGTTCAGCGTCTGCGCCGATGTTTTGCACGATGGCGCCAAACGTGTTGCTGCCCAGGCGTGCCACCGTGTGCTGTGCGCCCATGCAATCCTGCATGCGCCGGGCCATCTCGCACAGCAGTAGGTCGCCTGCGGCATGGCCCCAGGTATCGTTGATTTGTTTGAAGCGGTCGATGTCAACCAGTAGCAGCATGCCGTGCTGTGCACTGACCCCTAGCGCCTGCTTTAACCGGTCCTGCAACAGGGTGCGGTTGGGCAGGCCGGTCAGGGCATCGTAGTAGGCCAGCCGGTGCACCAGTTCTTCCGACTTTTTCTGCTGCGTGATGTCTTCCTTGGTGGCTACATAGTGGGTGACCTGACCGTCGGCATCCACGATGGGCGCGATGATGGCCATCTCCACATAAGTGGAGCCATCTTTGCGCGTATTGGTGAATTCCCCGCGCCACGCCTGCCCGGATACCAACGCCGACCACATGGCTGTGTAGGTCGCAGGATCGGTATTGCCGCCGTTCAGGATGCGGGGGTTGCGTCCCAGCACTTCGTCTCGGGTGTACCCGGTGTTGCGCACAAAAGCCTCGTTGACATACAGGATGCAGGATTGCGTGTCGGTAATGACAATGCTCTCCGGGCTTTGCTCCACGACGGTGGAAAAACGGTGCAGGTCTGCGACCCGTTTCTTCAGCTCGTCGGCCATGTGGTTGATGCCCCGCTCCACAGCATGCAGTTCACGCACACGGGAGTACCGTGCGACAGGCGTCTCCAGGTGTCCCAGGGAAACTCTGTCGACGGCCGCAGTGATCTTGTGCGTCCATGCTTCGATCAGGTCATAGACACAGTAGCGTGCCGTCAGCACCGATACCAGGGCGATGCCTGCAAGCAGCGCAATGCGCAGCCAGAATCCCTGGTCGATTCCGGCTACGGTGCGATCCAGGGGTGCGCCGATAGCGACCAGCAGGGGCGAACGTGAAAAACGTGGCGACACAATGCCATACATGCGCTGGAGACCGTCCAATCCCTCCAGTTCGCTCACCGTCTTGCCACCTTGCTGGGCCACCAGAAAACGTTGGGCGGCCTCAGGTGCTCGGCGCTGCGATGGCGCCAGTCCATTGTTGGGGTGGTAGGACAGCACTTCGCCTGCGTCGCTGAGTAAAAATGCGTTCCACCCGGCCGGCAGCTTGAATTGGGTCACCATCTTGTCAAACCAGCCGATCTGAATGGCTGCGAACAGGATGGCCCGAAGCTGACCCTGGGCGTCGCGGACCGGATAGCCGAACGTCATGCCGGGCTTGTGCGTAATTCGCCCGATCAGCATTTCTCCGGCCGTAATGCCAGTGCCCGCCAGCGCATCGCGGAACCATTGACGGTCGGTCACTGTCACCTCGGTGCGCCAGGGCGTGGCGCTGCAGAACACCGCGCCATTGGGCAGGACTGCGCCGACATTGGCGACATCCTCCATGGATTGCATCAGGCGCCGCGCCAGGCCGGAGCAGTCGGCACTGTTAAGCGACTGCAGGTTGTCTGCCCGGGCCATGATTCGGAAGGTCTGGCGCATGCTGCGCAAGGCCGCATCTTCCGTCAGGTGGACGGAAACCAGCATGCGGCTGACTTCGTTCTCAAGGCCCGTGATCGCGTCATGGCGCCGTTCCCGGTAGTCCAGGAACGCCATCAGAAACACTGGAAGGCAAGCCATGCCGATGACTGCCCACAGGCGCAGATGCAAGGATCTGGGAACAAGCTGTGCCATGGTTCGTGCATCATAGAAGGATTGGGCCTGCGCCGTTCAATACACGTCCTGCTGCCGCGCAAGGCACCCGGACAGTGGCGGCCAGGAAGCCAGGTGCTTACACTGCCATTCTCATGACCCTCACCGAACTCAAATACATCGTTGCCGTGGCGCGCGAAAAGCACTTTGGCCGTGCCGCCGACGCCTGCTATGTGTCGCAGCCCACGCTGTCGGTGGCGGTCAAAAAGCTGGAAGAAGAGCTGGATGTCAAGCTGTTCGAGCGCAGCGCAGGCGAGGTCAGTGTGACCCCGCTGGGCGAAGAGATCGTGCGCCAGGCGCAAAGCGTGCTGGAGCAGGCGGCTGCCATCAAAGAAATCGCCAAGCGTGGGAAAGACCCGCTGGCCGGCGTGCTGACGCTGGGCGTCATTTACACCATCGGCCCCTACCTGCTGCCCGACCTGGTGCGCCACGCCATCAAGCGCACGCCGCAAATGCCGCTGATGCTGCAAGAGAACTTCACCGTCAAGCTGCTGGAGATGTTGCGCACGGGCGAGATCGACTGTGCCATTCTGGCCGAGCCTTTTCCTGACACGGGCCTGGCCATGGCGCCGCTGTACGACGAGCCGTTCCTCGCGGCCGTGCCCAGCAACCACGCGCTGGCCGGACAACCCTCGGTGTCGGCCGCCGAACTCAAGAGCGAGAACATGCTACTGCTGGGCACTGGCCACTGTTTTCGCGACCATGTGCTGGAGGTGTGTCCTGAGTTTGCGCGCTTTGCCAGCAATGCCGAGGGCATCCGAAAGACGTTCGAGGGCTCGTCGCTGGAGACCATCAAGCACATGGTGGCTGCAGGCATGGGCGTGACCCTGGTGCCGCGCCTGGCCGTGCCGCGCGAGGCCCTTTCGCGCCAGGCGCGGCGGCGTAAAAGCGATGAACCGCATATCCGCTACCTGCCCATCCAGGAGAGCGATGGCAGCGCACCGCCCATGCGCCGCGTGGTGCTGGCCTGGCGGCGCAGCTTTACGCGTTACGAAGCCATCGCTGCGCTACGCAATGCCATCTATGCCTGTGAGCTGCCGGGGGTCACGCGCCTTTCATGAGCGTGCAATGCATGGGGGTCGCCGTCCTACAGTGCGCCGCCAGGCCTTGCGTTACAGTGGATTGATCGCGCCTGTGTGCCAGCAGTTGCACTTTTTGATGGCATGCGGGTGTTCGTCGGTTTGTTTGTTTTCCCACCTCAGGAGATGACCATGGCCAAAGTCGCCAACACCACCAAAGCGTCCAAATCCAAGGCCCCTGCCATCCATATTGGCATCAGTGACAAGGACCGCGCTGCCATCGCAAGCGGTCTCGCACACCTGCTGGCCGACACCTACACTCTGTACCTCACCACACACAACTTCCACTGGAATGTGACGGGGCCGATGTTCAACACGCTGCACCTGATGTTCATGGGTCAGTACACCGAGCTGTGGAATGCCGTGGACCCGATTGCCGAACGCATCCGTTCGCTGGGCCATGTGGCGCCGGGTTCGTATGCCGAGTTTGGCAAGCTGGCCAGCGTGCCCGATGCCCCCACCCAGCCTCCCAAGGCGCTGGACATGGTGCGTGTGCTGGTCGAAGGCCACGAAGCCGTGGCGCGCACGGCCCGCAGCATCTTCCCTGCAGTGCAACGCGCCAGCGACGAGCCAACGGCCGACCTGCTGACCCAGCGCCTGACGGTGCACGAGCAGACAGCCTGGATGCTGCGCTCGCTGCTCGAAGAGTGATCCCCGCGGGCGGAGCATGAGCCGCGTTCCCTCTGGCGTTGCGCCCGGTCAGGGCTCGGAGATCGAGATCAAGCTGGCCCTGCCTGCGGGCTGTTCTGATCGACTGCGGCGGCAATTGGCCGCCGTGCCCGCGCTGGCGCGGCACGCTCCTGTACGCCTGCAGGTGCACAACCTCTATTACGACACGCCCGACCAGGCTCTGCGCCGCCAGAGGGCGGCCCTGCGCATCCGGCGTGTGGATGGCGAAGGGGGATCGCAGTGGTTGCAGACGCTCAAGACGGCCGACAAGGGCCTGTCGGCCCTGAGCCAGCGCGGCGAATGGGAAGTGCCCGTGGGCGGGCCCGCCTTGCACCACCAGGCCCTTTGCGAGGCACCGCCGTGGCGGCGCCTGGACCCGGATGGCGCGGTGTTTGCTGCCCTGGAGCCCTGTTTTTCCACCGACTTCGAGCGCACCCGCTGGACTGTGCGGCTGCGTGGCGGCGCCACCATTGAGGTGGCGCTGGATGTGGGCGTGATTGTGGCCGATGGGCGCACGGCCCCGGTGTGCGAACTGGAGCTTGAACTGTTGTCAGGCGCGCCTGAGGCGCTGTTTCGCCTGGCCGTGCAGATCGCCCGGCGCGTGGCCGTGCTGCCCCTGGCTGCCAGCAAGGCTCAGCGAGGCTTTGTCCTGGCGCAGGGCATGCTTGATGCTCCCCAAGGTGCACGGCCGCCAGCACCAGCGCGCCGTGCCAGTGCGCAGGCGCTGACCGCACCGCTGCTGGCAGAAGCGTTCGATCAATTCGCGGCCAATTTGCACAGCCTGTTGGTGGCCGACCATCCGGAACTGGTGCACCAGGCCCGCGTGGGCTGGCGGCGCTTGCGTTCGGCGATGCGGTTGATGCGCCCGGTGCTGGCCGTGCCGCCGCCCGACGAGTCGGGGCTGCAGCCGTTGCTGGACGGCCTGGGCGCATTGCGTGACCTGGACGTGGCCAGCACCCAGACGTTGCCGACACTGCGCAGCGCCTATGTGGCGGGAGATGCCGCCCGCGCCGCCGCCTGGGGTGCCTTGGAGCAATCGTTCCAGGCCGCCGCCGCCCTGCAGCGCAAGGCCGTGCGCCTGGCGCTGCAAGAGCCGCTCACGGGCCAGGCCCTGCTGGGGATGACGCAATGGCTCGCGGCGCTGGAGGCCGCACCGCCCGCGAAAAACATACCCGCGCGCCGCTGGGCCCGCGCGCGCGTGGCGCAACTGCGCAAGCGGTGGCGCACGGCCCGCCGGGGCGCCGAGGATGCCGCCAGCCAGCACCAGGCCCGCCTGCTGGCCAAGCGCCTGCGCTACAACATCGAGGCGCTGCGCCCGCTGCTGCCCCAGCGGGCTGGGCGCTGGCATGAGCGCGCCCGCCAGCAGCAGACCGAGGCTGGAGAACTGCGCGATACCGTGCAGGCCGGCGTGCTGGCCGCCGGACTGGGGGCGCCACCCGAGGTGGTGGCTTTTCTGCGGGGCGTGGCCGTGGGGCTGGCGCGTCCCGGTGCCCAGGACGATGGCGTATAAACCGGGGCGCGCCGACCGGTGTCGGCGCCATGATCTGTTGTTTGCCCATTGTCCGCCCGCATGTCGTCTACGCCGCCCAGCCGCCTTTCCCTGTACCTTGACCTGATCCGCTGGAGCCGCCCGGCCGGGTGGCTGCTGCTGCTGTGGCCCACGCTCAGTGCGCTGTGGCTGGCGGCGGGGGGCTTTCCTGGCTGGCACCTGGTGGTGGTGTTCACGCTGGGCACCATCCTTATGCGCAGCGCTGGCTGCTGCGTCAACGACGTGGCCGACCGGGATTTTGACCGCCACGTCAAACGCACCGCGCAGCGCCCCATCACCAGCGGCGCGGTGTCGGTGCGCGAGGCCCTGGGCGTGGGAGCTGTGCTGGCGCTGGTGGCTTTTGTGCTGGTGCTGACCACCAATGGGCCCACGGTGGCCTGGTCGCTGCCCGCCCTGGGCGTGACCATTCTTTACCCCTTCACCAAGCGGTTTTTTTCCATGCCCCAGGCGGTGCTGGGCGTGGCGTTCAGCATGGGCATCCCGATGGCCTTTACCGCTGTGCAGGGCCAGGTGCCCTGGCTGGCACTGTGGCTGGTGCTGGGCAACCTGCTGTGGGTACTGGCCTACGACACGGAATACGCCATGGTGGACCGCGACGATGACTTGAAGCTGGGCATGAAGACCTCGGCCATTACGCTGGGCCGCTTTGATGTGGCGGCCATCGTGGCGTTCTACCTGGGTTTTGTGCTTTTCTGGGCTCTGGCGCTTTCCCCGCTTGCGCTGGGCGCTCTGTTTTATATAGCGATCGTCGTGGTGCTGGCGCAGGTGGCCTGGCACTGGCGCCTGATCCGGGGGCGCACGCGCGAAGGCTGTTTCAAGGCCTTCCGCGAGAACCACTGGATCGGATTCACCTTCTTTGTGGGCATTGCTGGCAGCTACGCATTGCGCTGAATGCTACTAAATATATAGCTGTTGGCGCTTGATGGTAGGGCGTTAGAGGCCAATTTTGCCTAAAGTTTATGCGCCAAACTCATTGCCCAGCTCGTGGGCGCGTTGCTGCGCTGCCTGCATGGCGCGCACGAAGGCCTCCCCCACGCCGTCTTGTTCCATCGACTGCAGCGCCGCGTAGGTGGTGCCGCCTTTGGAGGTGACGCGCTGGCGCAGCACCTCGGGCGATTCGTCCGATCGTCGGGCCAACTCGGAGGCGCCGACAAAGGTGCCCACCGCCAACCGGTGGGCCTGGGCGGGTGTCAGGCCCATGGCCGTGCCTGCGCGGGCCATGGCCTCCAGAAAGTAAAAAACATAGGCCGGGCCGGAGCCAGACAGGGCGGTGACGGCGTCGAGCTGCTGCTCATCGTTCACCCACAGGAATTCACCCGTGGTGGCCATGATGGCCTCCACGCTCTGGCGCTGCGCGGCGCTGACGCCTGCGCGGGCATACAGCGCACTCATGCCCTTGCCTACGAGCGCAGGGGTGTTGGGCATGGTGCGCACGATGCAGTCGCTGCCCAGCCACTGGGCGATGCTGTCAGACCGGATGCCTGCGGCCACGCTCAGGTGCAGTGCATTCAGCGTGTGCGCTCGCGCCTGCGCGGCGGCGTCCTTGAAGGTTTGCGGCTTGACGGCCCAGACCACGATGCCCGCACGCGCCAGCGCCGGGCTGGCCGTTGCCTGCGCCTGGATGCCAAAGTTCTTTTGCAGTGCGGCCCGGGCTTCCTCCCAGGGCTCGACCACCTCGATCTGGTGGGCGGGGTGGCCCTGGCGGATCAGCCCGCCAATGATGGCGCTGGCCATGTTGCCGCCGCCAATGAAGGCGATCACGGGCAAGGAGATGGATGCTGCGGGGGCGGAAGTCTGGCTCATGGTGCGGTGCAGGTGCTGCTGTGGAGCCCGCCATGGTAGCGGCATCGGTGGCATGCGCCGCCCCTAGGAGGCTGTCGGACTTGGAAATCGTCGGCTGCAAATCGGCCGCAGCGGTCCATTTTTCACCGTCTTCTTGCCCCATAGCCGGGCTATGGGGCGGCAAATCCGGCAAAAACTGTCCTCGCTGGGGCCGATTTTCGCTTTCGACGCTCCAAGTCCGACAGCCTCCTAGGCACAGATCAGGCCAACGTTGTCTGGCGCACGGCATGCTCCCAGTTTTCCATCAGTTCCTGCGCACGCGCAGCGCCCAGTGTGGGCACAAAGCGGCGCTCGGCGCGCCACAGCTGCGCGAGTTCGGTTGTGCTGCCGTACACGCCACTCGACAGGCCCGCCAGGTACGCCGCGCCCAGTGCGGTGGTCTCGATCACGGCGGGGCGCACCACCGGGATGCCCAGCAGGTCCGCCTGGAACTGCATCAGCAGGTCGTTGATGCAGGCGCCGCCGTCCACACGCAACTCGCTCACGGGCGCGCCACCGGCGGCCACGGCATCGCGGCTCATGGCCAGCAGCAGGGCAGCGCTTTGGTAGGCAATGCTTTCCAGCGCCGCGCGGGCAATGTGGGCAATGGTGGTGCCGCGCGTCAGGCCCGTGATGGTGCCGCGTGCGTCGGGCTTCCAGTAAGGCGCGCCCAGGCCGGTGAAGGCCGGAACCATCATCACGCCGCCGGAATCGGGCACGGACAGTGCCAGGGGCTCTACCTCGCTGCTGCTGGAGATGGCGCGCAGGCCGTCGCGCAGCCACTGCACCACGGCACCGCCGACGAACACGCTGCCCTCCAGTGCAAATTCGGGTTGCGCCTCGGGTTGCGCGGCGCTGGTGGTGAGCAGGCCGTTCTGGCTGGTCTGGAACGTGTGGCCCGTGTGCATCAGCATGAAGCAGCCCGTGCCATAGGTGTTTTTGGCCATGCCGGCCGTGAAGCAGGCCTGGCCAAACAGCGCGCTTTGCTGGTCACCCGCCACACCGCCGATGCGAATGGCGTGACCCAGCAGGTCGGCGGCGATGTCGCCAAAGTGGGCGCTGGACGGCAGCACCTCGGGCATCAGCGTCTTGGGAATGCGCAGTAGCGCCAGCAGTTCGTCGTCCCACTGGTTGGTGTGCACATTGAGCAGCATGGTGCGTGAGGCGTTGCTCACATCGGTGACGTGCACCTGGCCGTGGGTCAGCTGCCAGATCAGCCAGCTATCGACCGTGCCAAAGGCCAACTCACCGCGCTCGGCCGCGTCGCGTGCGCCGGGCACGTTGTCCAGCAGCCATTGCAGTTTGGTGCCTGAAAAGTAGGCGTCGATCAGCAGGCCGGTCTTGGACTGGATGGTGCCCGCCTTGCCCTGCTCGCGCAGCTGTGCGCATGCGGGCTCGGCACGGCGGTCCTGCCAGACGATGGCGTGGTGCACGGGCTGCCCGGTCTTGCGGTTCCACAGCACAGTGGTTTCACGCTGGTTGGTGATGCCTACGGCCCGGATCTCGCGGGCGGTGATGTCTGCCTGCTGCAGCGCAGCGCGCGCCGTGGCGAGCTGGGTGCGCCAGATCTCCATCGGATCGTGCTCCACCCAGCCGGGGCGGGGGTAGATCTGGGGGAGTTCGAGCTGTGCCTGGGCCACGATGTGGCCGCGTTCGTCGAACACGATGCTGCGGGAACTGGAGGTGCCTTGGTCGAGGGCGAGCAGGTAGGTCATGGTGTGTCAGTGGGTGGGCGCCCTGGGGAGCGCCGGGGAATCAGGGTGCGGCCAGAACCAGTTCGACGTCGGCGCTTTCCAGCAGGGCCGGGAAGGGCGCGGGCGGGGGTTCATCGGTAAACAGGCGGTCGATCTGGTCCAGGGTGGCCAGACGCACCATGGCGGGGCGGTTGAACTTGCTGTGGTCGGCAGCCAGCCAGACTTCGCGGGCGTGCTCCACGATGGTTTGCGCCACTTTCACCTCGCGGTAGTCGAAGTCGCGCAGCGAGCCGTCGTCCTCGATCCCCGAGATGCCAATGATGGCGATGTCCACCCGGAACTGGCGAATGAAGTCCACGGCGGCTTCGCCCACGATTCCCCGGTCGCGTGAGCGCACCACGCCGCCGGCCACGATGACTTCGAAATCGGAGTTGCTGCACAGGATGGCCGCGACGTTGAGGTTGTTGGTGATGACGCGCAGGCCCTGGTGTTTGAGCAGCGCCTTGGCGATGGCTTCGGTGGTGGTCCCGATATTGAGGATCAGCGAGCAGTTGTTGGGCACCCGTTGCGCCACCGCCTTGGCAATGCGCGCTTTCCCTTCGGAATTGAGCGCTTCGCGCTGGGTGTGGGCAATGTTCTCCACCGTGGAGCCCGGCATGCGCACTCCTCCATGGAATCGGGTGAGCAGCCCGTGCTCGGACAGGCGCTGCACATCGCGCCGCACCGTTTGCAGGGTCACGCCCAGGGTTTCGGCAAGTTCCTCGACCGTGGCCGACTGGCGGGCGCGCACTTCTTCGAGCAGAAGCAGCTGTCTGGGATTGGTGTTCACGCGGGTCTGTGGGGGGATGTGGTGGGTAGGCTTACTGTAAATCGAAAAAAAAGGAACCAATTAGGGGTTAACCTTGATCCATTTCGAACAAAAAAGAACAAAAATGAAAGAATACGAAAATCAACATGCTGCGGCAAACCCCTCGAACGATCAAGAAACGGGGTGATGCGTGCCGCAGGAAAGGTCAAGCAATGGAGCTGGTACTGGAGCGCATCAGCAAGAAGGTGGGTGCGCAAACCTGGCTGTACAACATGGATATCGCCCTGCATAGCAATGCCGTGACGGTATTGCTGGGGGCCACGCAGGCGGGTAAAACCAGCCTGATGCGCATCATGGCCGGGCTGGATGTGCCCAGCAGCGGGCGGGTGCGGGTGGATGGGCAGGATGTGACGGGCATGCCGGTGCGCCAGCGCAATGTGGCCATGGTGTACCAGCAGTTCATCAACTACCCCTCGCTAACGGTGGCCGACAACATCGCGTCACCCCTCAAGCTGCGCGGTGAAAAAGACATGCAGGTGCGCGTGCGGGAGCTGGCCGAGCGCCTGCATATCGAGATGTTTCTGGACCGCCTGCCGGCCGAGCTGTCGGGCGGGCAGCAGCAGCGCGTAGCGCTGGCCCGCGCGCTGGCCAAGGGCGCGCCGCTCATGCTGCTCGATGAGC
>JAUYGP010000182.1 GCA_030690515.1 Giesbergeria sp. | reverse complement strand
TCGCCGACGAAGAAATCGTCAAGCGCATGTCCGGCCGCCGCGTGCACCAGGCATCGGGCCGCACCTACCACGTCGTGTTCAACCCGCCCAAGGTTGCCGGCAAGGACGACGTCACCGGCGAAGACCTGATCCAGCGCGACGACGACAAGGAAGAAACCGTGAAGAAGCGCCTGGAGGTTTACAGCGCCCAGACACGTCCCCTGGTCGACTACTACTCTGGCTGGGCCGCCCAGGATCCTGCCAACGCTCCAAAATACCGTGCCATCAGCGGCACCGGTAGCGTGGAGGAAATTACCACCCGCGCAATGGCCGCACTGGCCGACTGATCGCCTTCCTGTAGGCCCGCATACGGGCCCAGTACAACGCCCCGCATGCGGGGCGTTGTTGTTTTCAAACGGTGGTGCAATCAGGCCAGAATGCCGCCGCCCAGCAGTTCCAGTATCAATGACACGCGCTCCTTTACTGGGCTGAGCCCATGGCCCAGCGGCAGCAAGGCCCCCGTGCGCGGCAATACCTGCCCTTGGGCACAGCGCGTTGAAACGCGAATGGCCACGCCCGCAGTCTGCGCGCGCTCCAGCGCGGCCTGTAGATCATGGTGCACACTGCCATTGCCGGTGGCGGCCACCACCAGACCCTGCACGCCATCACGCACCAAGGCATCCACCGTGGCGCCGCATGCACCGGCGTAATTCATCACGATCTCGACACGCGGCCAGGGCGCACCATTTGCTATTTTTTCGAGAGCTGCTTGCGCTCGCCCACAAAGCGCTGGAAGGCATGTTTCTGCCCAGCGCACATACCCTTCCTCCACCCAGCCCAGCGGCCCCGTTTCGCCAGAGGAAAAAGCATCGACCCTGTATGGATGAACCTTTTGTACCTGTCGCGCGCCATGCACGACCCCAGCGCACACGGCCAGCACGCCACGGGCCCCCGGCGCCGTAGCCACAGCCATGGCGTCCAGCAGGTTATGCGGCCCATCCGGTGCCATGGCGGTGGCGGGGCGCATGGCACAGGTCAACACGACCGGTTTGGTGGCATTCAGCACCGACTGCAAAAACCACGCCGTCTCTTCCAGGGTGTCCGTGCCGTGGGTGATCACGATGGCACGCACTGTGTCGTCTGCCAGGTAGCGCAGGCACCGGGTTGCCAGGTCAGACCAGACCGAAAATTCCATGTCCTTGCTGTCGATCTGCGCCACCTGCTCCACCTGCAGCGGTCCCTGGGCTGCCTGCATCAGCCCGGGAACGGCCTCCAGCAACTCCTGCACACCCACCTGCCCCGCCACATAGCCAACATTGTCACCTGCCGAACCCGCCTTGCCAGCAATGGTTCCACCGGTGCCTAAAACAACGATTTTTCCTGCGTTCACTTGCACTCCCTGAAAAACTGGTTAAAAATACAGCTACTGGATCAAAAAACAGTCCACTCCCATTTTTTCAGCCCCCTCAGGAGCCCGCCATGCTCAATGTCCCCAAGCTTACGGCCCGCCAGCAACAAATTCTGGATCTGGTCCAGACGGCTATTTCCCGCACTGGGGCCCCGCCCACGCGCGCCGAAATCGCCACCGAGCTGGGTTTCAAATCGGCCAATGCCGCTGAAGAGCATCTCCAGGCCCTGGCGCGCAAAGGAGTGATCGAACTGGTCAGCGGCACATCGCGCGGCATCCGCTTGTGTGGCGAGACAGTGCGCTCCATCAATGCTGCTCGCGGCACGCAATACAGCCTGCCTATCCCTGGCCTGTCGCAACTCATGCTGCCGCTGGTGGGGCGGGTCGCCGCAGGCTCGCCTATTCTCGCGCAGGAACATGTAGACCAGACCTACTGTGTGGAAGACAGCCTGTTCCAGCACAAGCCCGACTACTTGCTCAAGGTACGCGGCATGTCCATGCGCGACATCGGCATCATGGACGGTGACTTGCTGGCCGTGAAAATTGCGCACGAGGCGCGCAACGGCCAGATCATCGTAGCCCGCTTGGGCGACGATGTGACGGTCAAGCGCCTGCGGCGCACGGCCCACGCCATCGAGCTCCTGCCCGAAAACCCCGATTACCCGGTCATCGTCGTCGAGCCCGGCGAGCCCTTTGCCATCGAAGGACTGGCCGTCGGCCTGATCCGCAACACCATGCTCATGTAGAGCAGTACATGCACCGCCACAGGTGGCGGGCGTTGGGCAGGTGCCTTGGCCTGCCAGCCCTGCGACGGTGCATCTTCCGCAATCCTGCCTGTGTTCAACCTCTACCCTCTGGAGTTTTCACATGGGAATTGCCTTGTTGGCTGCGGCCACCCTCACCCACCCCTTGACCGCCTTGCACCGCTGGCTGAGCACCCGGCGCAGTGCCCTGGGCCCGCACAGACCTGCGCACAGTGATGCGCTGCAGCAGCCTTTGCGTCCACTGCCACTCCTGCATGTGCCCGCAAGCACTGCCGTACTCCAGGGCCTGCACGAGCCTTTGCACCACAACCCTATTGCAGTGCGCAAGGCCTGCAAGCCTGCGACACGCCCACTGCGGCCTCTACCCCGTATCAGCGATACCCATCCGCCCTTGCGGGTGCTGCGCAGCCACACCAGTGCCTGTGGGCGCATGGTGATTACCGGCCGCATGGCCGATGTGTGCGCCGAACTGGATCGGCTGGCTGCCTGCGAAAACCGGCACTAAGGACGTCCTGACACCCTCCCACCCCTGCTCTACGTACTTTGCAGCGAGGGCACCTTACGTGTTGTTGCCGATGGGTCACCACGGAGCCAAGGCACAATGGCGGGATGAATATCGTGATCCTTGATGATTACCAGGACGCTGTGCGCAAGCTCCATTGCGCAACGCGCCTGGATGCTTATTCCGCCAAGGTCTATACCAACACCGTCAAAGGTTTGGGCCAGTTGTCGGTGCGCCTGAAAGATGCCGATGTGATCGTACTGGTGCGTGAGCGTACGCATCTCTCGCGCCAGTTGATTGAAAAACTCCCACGTCTGAAGTTGATTGCACAGACCGGCAAGGTTGGCAGCCATATTGACGTGGGAGCCTGCACTGAGCGCGGCATTGCCGTGGCCGAGGGCGTGGGCTCGCCTGTGGCTCCTGCTGAACTGGCTTGGGCACTCACCATGGCGGCCATGCGGCGGCTTCCCCAGTACATAGCCAACCTGAAACACGGAGCCTGGCAGCAATCGGGCCTGAAGGCAGCAGGAATGCCGTCCAATTTCGGTGTTGGCAACGTATTGCGCGGCAAAACACTGGGTATCTGGGGATATGGCCGCATTGGCCAGATCATGGCGGGGTATGGCAAGGCGTTTGGCATGAATGTGCGCATCTGGGGACGCGAAGCGTCACGCATCCAGGCCCTGACCGATGGATACCAGGTTGCCACCACCTGCGAAGAGTTTTTTGCGCAGTGTGACGTCATCTCATTGCACTTGCGCCTGACAGACGAAACGCGGGGCATCATTTCGCTGGAGACACTTTCGTGCATGAAACCCACGGCCCTGCTGGTCAACACGTCGCGTGCCGAACTCATCGAACCCGATGCCCTGATCGCTGCACTCAACCGCGGGCGGCCCGGCATGGCGGCTGTCGATGTCTTCGAGAGTGAACCCATCTTGCAGGGCCATGCCCTGCTGCGTCTGGAAAACTGCATCTGCACACCGCATATCGGGTATGTCGAGCAGGACAGCTATGAACTGTATTTCGGTGCGGCCTTTGACAACGTCATTAATTTCATCAAGGGCACGCCCAGCAATATCGTGAACCCAGGGGCATTGCAGGTACGGCGCTAAAAACAAAAATGGCTTCCCAAAGGAAGCCATTTTTTTTATGCACCAGCTTTGGCCAGTGCAAATCTAGCCTCTGATCAGTTCAGGGCTGTCTTCTTGCCGTCGACATACTTGTACAGCGTGATGGCGGGGTTCTTCATTTCGCCATTGGATTCAAAGGCAATATTAGCGGTCACACCCTTGAAGTTGGACTTCAGGAGTTCAGGCGTGTACA
>JAUYGP010000176.1 GCA_030690515.1 Giesbergeria sp. | reverse complement strand
GCCAAGATCGGCCTGCTCTCGGGGGGCGAAAAGCGCCGCGTGGCGCTGTGCCGCCTGCTGCTGTCCAAACCCGACATGCTGTTGCTCGACGAGCCCACCAACCACCTGGACGCCGAGTCGGTCGAGTGGCTGGAAGTGTTCCTCAAGCGCTTTACCGGCACCGTCGTGGCAATCACCCACGACCGCTACTTCCTGGACAACGCGGCCGAGTGGATTCTCGAACTCGACCGGGGCCATGGCATTCCGTACAAGGGTAACTACAGCGACTGGCTCACCCAGAAGCAGGCGCGCCTGGAATCCGAGCAAAAGGGCGAAGAATCGCGCGCCAAGGCCCTGAAGAAGGAACTCGAATGGTCGCGCCAGAACCCCAAGGCCCGCCAGGCCAAGAGCAAATCGCGCCTGGCCCGCTTTGAAGAGCTGAGCGACATGGAATACCAGAAGCGCAACGAGACCATGGAAATCTTCATTCCGGTGGCAGAGCGTCTGGGGCACCAGGTGTTTGAGTTTCACAACGTCAGCAAGTCGTTTGGCGACCGGATGCTGATCGACAACCTGAGCTTCAACATTCCAGCCGGCGCCATCGTCGGCATCATCGGCCCCAACGGCGCCGGTAAATCGACACTGTTCAAGCTGCTGGCCGGCAAGGAGCAGCCCGACAGCGGTGAGGTCATCATTGGCTCAACCGTCAACATGGCCTTTGTCGACCAGCACCGCGATGTGCTGGAGAACGATAAGACCGTTTGGGAAGACGTCTCCGGCGGGCTCGACATGCTGAACGTTGGCAAGTTCCAGATGGCTAGCCGCGCCTACTGCGGGCGCTTCAACTTCAATGGTGCAGATCAGCAAAAACGCGTGGGCAGCCTCTCGGGCGGCGAGCGCGGGCGCCTGCACCTGGCCAAGACGCTGATTGCCGGCGGCAACGTGCTGCTGCTCGACGAGCCCTCGAACGACCTGGACGTGGAAACTCTGCGCGCCCTGGAAGATGCGCTGCTCGAATTTGCCGGCAGCGTGCTCGTCATCAGCCACGACCGCTGGTTCCTGGACCGCATCGCCACGCACATTCTGGCTGCCGAAGGCGACAGCCAATGGACATTCTTCGACGGAAACTACCAAGAATACGAGGCTGACAAGAAGAAACGTCTGGGCGAGGAGGGTGCCCGTCCGCACCGCATGCGCTTCAAAGCCCTCAAGTAGAAGTAGGATATCGCCTAACGCGTTCATCCCCAGCCCCTCATTGCCCTGCCATGCAACAGCCTGTGCCTCGTACTAGGACGGTATTCCGTGCCTGCGTTGTCAACGCAGTGCGCGAGGGCGAAGCCCTCATGACGCAGCTGGTGCAGGTCACGCGCGGTGCGCTGACCAGCCAGGAGTCAGAGCTGCGCGACATTGCGCGGCGCAATCTGGCCAGCGATGCGCTGCGCTTGCTGAACCAGCACGAGGCCGCGCTGGTCAAGGCTTATCCCATGGCCTTGCTGGAAATTTTTGCCGAAGGCCCGTCGGCCGCCAAACCGCATCAGGCGGACGCCAGTGGCATGGATTTCGGTGAACTCACGCTGGTGGACGACGCCGAGGTGCAGGCCCAGGTGGAGCTGTCCCGCACACAACAATTGGCTGTGCATGCCACCGATGCGGTACTGGCAGAGCTCAACGCCCTGGTCAGTGCGGCCCAGGGACTACACCGGGTACAACCCGAGCGCAATCCCTTGCGCCCCGAGAACTACATCCGCGCCTTGCAGCAGATCGTGGCGGAGACCGGGGTGGCTGCGCCCATGCGTGAGGCCTGGATGCAGCACATGGGCGATCTGTTGGGCTCGCAACTGGTGGATGTGTACAAGCGCGCAGCCAAAAGCCTGCGCGAGCAGGGCGTACGGCCAGTGGGCTATGGCGTGGCGGCCGTACCGGGCTCTACCGCCATGGGTGGACTTGGACGGGGCGGCGGCAGTGGTTATGGCACCTACGGCAACCCCACAGGCTATGGACACAGCATGGGCGGCGCCAGCGGCTATGGCGGCCCGTCGGTCTACGGGCGCGCGGGCATGGCGTCTGGTTGGAGCGGCGACCCCGGCCCTATGGGGGGAATGGCCCCTGAGGCGGAGGAAGCCTTGCTCACCGTCGGTATCCTGCGCCAGATGCTGGCCGGTGGCGGCGACCCATTTGAGGGGCCGCGGGGTACACCGATGGTCACGGGCTACGCCCCCACCAATGTGCAGCCCGCGCGCATGGATGCGCAGGGCGGCGGCGCCAGCAGGTATGGCGCGCCCGTTGGCGGGCAGTACGCCAACATCGCAGTGTCCGAAGCCATGGAGGACATCGCCCAGCTCGAACGTCTGGTAGGGCGCCTCGCCCAAAGCCAGCCAGGCTATGCACCCAGCGGCCAGGGAGCACCCCGCAGCGTGTACGGTGTCTCGTATGGTGGTGCAGCCGAATCACCGGCCATGGCGGCCGAGGTGGTAGCGCGCATGGTCGAGAACATTTCCCAGGATTCGCGCCTGCTGCCCCCCGTGCAGCAGGCTGTGCAAAACCTGGAGCCAGCCATCCGAAAGCTGGTGCGCCACGATCCGCGCTTTTTCAGCGATGGAGAGCATCCCGCCCGCCGCCTTCTTGATGAGCTGACGCAGCGCAGCCTGGCTTTCACCAATGTGGAAGAACCGGGTTTCAAGCGTTACATGCGCCTAGTGGACCAGGCAGTCAATCACCTTGCCCAGCAGCCCGACGTCACGAGTGCGGCGCCCTTCGAAGCGGTGCTCAAAGCACTGACATCGGCTTGGGAGACACAAGAAAAAAAGCAGCAAGCCCGCCGCACAGCCGAAGAAAAGGCCTTGCTGCGCGCCGAACAACGCGAGATGCTGGCCGAAAAAATTGCCGCCAACATCCGTGCCTTGCCCGATATTGGTCAGGTGCCAGCCGACGTCATGGAATTTGCCACTGGTCCCTGGGCCGATGTGGTGGCCCGGGCGCAGCTCAAACAGCCCGAGGGGGCCGAGGGCGACCCCGGCGGCTACTTGGCCCTGGTGCCGCTGCTGTTCTGGAGCGTGCAGCCCGAGCAGATAGGTGAAGACCTCGGCCGTATGGTCGATGCCATCCCTGGCATGCTGGCCACGCTGCGCGAGGGTTTGGCCACCATTGGCCACCCAGACAGCAGCACCAGCGCCTTCATCGAGCGGCTCGTATTGCTGCACCAACAAATCCTGGATTCTCCACCTCCCGTAGTCGAGCCCGTCGACAGCGCCGAGATCGGTATCGAGTCGATAGCCGATGACCTGCCTGAAGCACAGCAGAGCGCCGTGGATGTAAATCTGAACGCAGCACCCACCATTGACGATCTTTTCGTGGTCGGTGCCTGGGTAGACCTGGTTTCCAGCGGCAAGGTCATGCGTACGCAGTTGACCTGGGCAAGTCCGCATAAAACACTGTTTTTGTTCACCGCCGCCGACAACAGCACCCAGTCCATGACACGTCGCACGCGCGACAAGCTGGCGGCAGAAGGCCTGCTGCGCGTCATGTCGGGCAAACATGTGGTGGACCGCGCCATTGACGCCATGGCCAGCTCTGCACGCGGCAGCAGTCCGCCATCCACCCGTCGCTAAGAGCTGAAACGCCCGCCCTTGTGTGGCGGTACAGGCTAGCGTGCCAGCCTGCCGCGCACCATCTGGATATGGTTGCGCAATGCGTACAACTCGTCGGCATAGGCCAGCGGCACACTCACCTTCAGCACCTGGGCTTCCAGCGCATCAAGCGCTAGGGCCAGATCGGTAGTCGGTACGTGGCCCGAGGTCATGTCGTTTTCAATCTCGCGTAGCCGCCCATACCAGCGAAACACCCGCGAACGCACGCGCAGTTGGTAGAGCGGGGGCACGATGCGTGACAAAGGCAGCATGACTGCAATAAGGATGCCCAGCACCAGCCACATCCGCTGAATTAAGTTGGCCAACCAGAACGGGAGGTAGCGCTGCAGTAAGGGCACAGGCTCGTTGATGGCGCGGTCGGCTTCGGGAGCAATCTCCAGCTCGCTGTGGCGCGTGCTTGGAAACTCCCTGGCCCGGTTGAACCAGCCCGCACCGCTGTGCAGGGTCTGGGCATGCTGGGCAAACAACTGCAGCAGGGCCGGGTGGGTGTCTGCACGTGTCAGCAGCGACGTGGTGGAAGCCACCAGCCGCACATCGTTGGCAGGCACATTGCCCGCAAGGTCGACCACCCCCCGTGGCAGCGTGACCGGGGTCAAAAACGGAAACCGCCTTCCATAGGCCTCATTCTGCGGAAAATCCATCAAGCGCACGCCCGGGGTCTGCAACAGCATTTGCACCATGGGAGATTCAGGCGCTGAGGCAAACACCAGCACATCGATCTTGCCGTCCAGAAAAGCCACGGTGGCCGGAGTTTGTTCCAGGCGAGACAGCCGCAGGTCTGAGGCCTGCATGTGGTTGGCGTCCAGCAGTTTGTCCATCAGGATGGGCACACCGCTGCCCTCCGTACCCACGTTGACGCGCAGCCCACGCAACTGTGGCAGGGCGTCCAGCCGCCCTGCCGGGGTGTTGCGGCGCACGGCCTGCGTGCGGTAGAACAGCCATAGGGGTTCCACGAACAAGCTACCCAACGACCGTAGCTGTTCATGGTCCTCGGCCTCCAGCACGGCGGTTCCACCTTGCACAAAGGCCAGATCGGCACGGCCCTCACGCAGCAACTGCAGATTGGCAAGGGAGCCCTCGCTGGGCAGCAAGCGCACCTCGATGCCCTGCGCCGCCAGTGCCTTTTGGTAACGCTGGCCAAACTCGGCGTAGGCGCTTTGCTCGGCGCCCGTGGCCAGTACCACGTACCGGGGCGGGGTGGGGTTGAGCCACCAGTATGCCGCCGCCAGCAGGCCCACGGCCAGCAAGGCCAGCGGCCCGGCGGAGACCAGCAGGTCGCGCAGCGACAGCAGGGTAGAGCGAAAAACCTGCGACATCAGGCCAGGTCGGCCATGCACGGGAGGTGCAGGCCCTCGGCGGTAGTGATCGTCTGTGCGGCTTGCACGGCGCGCAGCACCGCGCGGGCCGTGGCCTCGGCGGCCATGGTGCACAGCAGCAGCATGCCCGGGTTCTTGCCAGCAAGGCCCGTGCCCAAGGCAAACAAGGTGTCGCCGTCGAGCATGGTGTGCACCGGGTTGATGCTGCGGGCCAGACCATCGTGCGCAGCCACGGCCAGCCGATGGGCCTGGGCCTTGGTGAGAGTTGCGTCCGTGGCCACCACACCAATGGTGGTGTTGGTGCCCGCCAGCAACGACTGTGCGAGTTCACCGCACAGCAAGCTGCGCCGGGTATCGGCCAATTGCAGCCCGTCAGCCGTACGCGCACCCGCCACCGGGCGGGCGGTATCGGGGTCCAGCACATCGCCCACGGCATTGCAGGCAATCAACGCGCCCACCGTGACGCCGTCGACCGTGACCGAGGCGGTTCCAATGCCGCCCTTCATGGCGCGTGCCATGCCAAACATCTTGCCCACACTGGCGCCGGTGCCCGCGCCGACGTTGCCCTCCAGCGTATCGGCCCGCGAGGCGGCTGCGCAGGCGGCATATCCAGCGGCGGCGTCGGGGCGAACGCGCATGTCGCCCACCATCAGGTCGAACAGCACGGCGGACGGCACCAGCGGCAGGCGGCCTACGCCAATATCCAGCCCTGCGCCATGTTCTTCGAGCCAGCGCACGGCGCCTGTGGCGGCCTCCAGGCCCCAGGCACTGCCGCCCGCAAGCATGACGGCGTGCACCTGCTCGAC
>JAUYGP010000169.1 GCA_030690515.1 Giesbergeria sp. | reverse complement strand
CAAACTGCCATGTTTCGTCGTATCCGGATAAGTCATAGGTGACTTCGCTGCACAGGTTTTCACTGCCTGCCTTGATGTCACTGATCCGCTGAGCGATGGCCTCTTCTTCACTCAAGAAATGGCCTGTGGACCGCGGATGCCCTGGGAGTTTGTAGAGCCACGGCTCCACAAAATGTGGTTCCACCGTGCAAGTGAGATCCCCGGTTTCGGAGAATTCGATGCAGCGCTCCAGCTTGACTGCACTGGCTGGAGAGGCGTAGCCAGCAACAAGGAAAACAATGAACTGAACCAGGATGGTGGTCAGCTTCTTTGAGGCCATGGGTCCTCCCTCCGTGCAATGTTGTTGGATGGTTTTTTTATGGTTTGAGCGGGTCATGCCCTTCCTCCGTGGCATGACCCCGCGCCGATGCGCCGCAATCGCCGAGCCGGGGTCGGCCGGCCACGCGTGTGAATTTTTGTTACATCGGCGGATACCGGAGCTTGGGTACCTGTCAACCTTGACAGGGGGGTGCGCTAAGTTTTTTCCGGTGTCGGCTGACGCAGATGCCCGCCATGGCGGTGCAAGGGTTGCGCTGCGACTGGTCTGGGAGGCTCTGCGGTCGTTTGAGATCCGACACGGTGAATGACCGGTTGCGATGCCTGGAAACGGCTCGGTCTTCTGAATTGAATGTCAGGAACCAGCCTAGAACCGACGTAGGGTCACAAAGTGCGGTTGTGCAGCGGGTGTCGGCCTTGCGGGCGACGTGATGGGCTGGCGGTCCCCTCCTATGCCGAGCATCCGAGACTCACATAGCGTCTAGATGGTAGAGGCAGTGGATTGAGGTGTTTCGGTGAAATAGTGCACCTCGATCGTTGCATGAACGATTTCTTCGTGGACCGCCAACCTTCTGCGCAGCTCTGTCGCAGACAGGTTGAGGTCGTCGGTGACGACACTGAGCGCGCAAGAGAAAGCCTGCTTCCCCACACGCCACACATGCAGATCGGTCAGGCGAGTAAGGTCTGTGCTCTGCCCATCTTCAACCGCTTCGCGTATTTCCTCCACTACTGGGTGGTCCATCTCCCGATCCAGAAGCACGCGGCTGGTTTCAGCAATCAGGCCTTTGGCCCAATACGCCACCAGCACGGCGCCCACGATGCCCATCAACGGATCCAGCCACGACCAGCCGTACATCCATCCACCCACCAAAGCCACAATGGCCAACACCGAGGTGGTGGCATCGGCAACCACATGGAGATAGGCCGACTTGAGGTTGAGATCCGGATGGGCCTCGTGGCTGTGATGGTGAACGTGACCGTGATCGTGCTTATGCCCATGGTGGTGGGCCTTTCCCAAGATGACGGCACACACCACGTTGACGAGCAGCCCGATGACCGCCACGGCGATGGCTTCGCGGTACTGAATAGGTTGCGGCAAAAACATGCGCTCCACCGAGGCAATCACCATGAAGACGGCAACTCCCAACAAGAAAATGGCGCTCGCAAAACCGCCAAGCACCTCGATCTTCCACGTGCCAAAGGCAAAGCGAGGATCTTTTGCATAGCGGCGCGCGGCGGCGTATGCAAAGGCACTCACTCCGATCGCCACCGTGTGAGAGCTCATGTGCCAGCCATCGGCGAGCAGGGCCATCGAGTTGAACCACCAACCCGCGAAGATTTCCAGCACCATCGCCACAGCGGTGATCCACATGACGGCGCGCGTGCCGCGCTCGGCCATCGGGTTGCTCTGGTCAAAAATGTGGTGGTGCTGCCAGAGGGACAGGTCTTCGTTCTTCATGGTGGATAGTTCATTTTTTCAAGAGCCTATTGCAAGCGCCCTTCGGCCTTGCATTCACGTGGCATGCCATAGGTGACGTCTCAGAGCTGTAGACGAAGGGCGGTTCAGAGGTAGCGGGTGATTTCCTTGAACTCTTCCATGGCATCGCGCTGGCCAGACTGAAGGGGCCCCACAAGATCCTCAAGGCAGTGATCCAGATGGTCCTGGATCAGCGCCTTTTTGGCTTGCTGGATCGCTTTTTCGACGGCTTGCAATTGCTGAGCTACGTCAAGGCAGGTGCGTCCTTCCTGCAGCATGACTATCGTGCTGCTCAGGTGCCCACCAGCTCTGCGTAGACGCTTGATGATGGCCGGATGAGAAGTATGAATGTGCGGTTTGCTCATGAGTAATGGTATCCCCTCCAGGGGGATACTACAATTCATCGCAGTCATCCCTTTTCGCGCACGTTGATCTTGCGCTCAGTGGGGTCTCATCGGGGCTTGCAAGTGGGGCGCGTGGATTGGATGGGTTGCTCTCAATGGAGTGCCATTCGGTGGGTTCAGGCGCTCTGGGTCCTTCGCGGCGTTGCGCTGCGCCTGGTTTCCATCTCATCAGACCATCGGAGTCTTCATGCACGGCATTCTTCAAGCCAGGTTGCCACATTTGCCATGGGCGATCGGTCGACGGCACCTGTTGCTCCTCTTGTTGTTGCTTCTCTCACTGCTCCTTGGAATGCCAGATGCCCTGGCTCATGCAGTGACGGAAGGTGACAAGGGGTACATCCAGGAAATATCGGGCGTTCATCTGCTGCCCTTCATGTACCTGGGAGCCAAACACATGATGACCGGGTACGACCACCTGCTGTTTCTGTTCGGAGTGATCTTCTTCCTGTATCGGCTCTCGCACATCGGCCTTTACGTGAGCCTGTTTGCACTGGGGCACTCAACCACCATGATCTTGGGGGTCTACTTCAACATCGGTATCAACAGCTACCTGATCGACGCGATCATTGGCTTGTCGGTCGTCTACAAGGCATTGGACAACCTGGGCGCTTTTCAGCGCTGGTTCGGGTTTCAGCCCAATACCAAGGTCGCCACCCTGGTGTTTGGCCTTTTCCACGGATTTGGTCTGGCCACCAAGATCATCGAGTATGAAATCTCGCCGGATGGCTTGGTGCCCAATCTGCTGGCCTTCAACGTGGGCGTGGAGATTGGTCAGCTGCTGGCTTTGGCCGTCATCCTGATCGGCATGAGCTACTGGCGACGCACACCGGGCTTCATGCGAAATGCCTACACCGTCAATGTCGCCATGATGAGCGCGGGCTTCATTCTGGTGGGCATGCAGCTCACCGGCTATTTCGTGTCGTGAATATCACAGGGTCACAAGGCAACCGAACATGTACAACAGCGAAACACCCATGGGCGCCGAGCTCCCCACTTCCGGTCAATTGTTGCGCTCCACCATTCTGGCGATCATCGCGGCCGCTGCAATCCTGGTGACCGTTGTACTGCCCGCTGAGTATGGTATTGACCCTACCGGCATTGGGCGTGTTCTGCAAATGACAGAGATGGGCGAGATCAAACAACAGCTGGCGGCGGAGGCGGCGGCTGATGCACAGGCCCCTGCAGGCAATACGCCAACGCCGGCAGTGGCTGCCTCGGAGGGCAGTGCTTCTACGGCACCCATCACTGTCGCCGATCCTGTAGCGCCTGTCGCGCAAGCCCCGGAACCAGCAGCAACAGCCCTCCCTGACGCTGCTTGGCGTGACGAACGGACATTCACCCTCGCTCCGGGAGAAGGGACAGAGATCAAA
>JAUYGP010000168.1 GCA_030690515.1 Giesbergeria sp. | reverse complement strand
GCCATGAGCATCGTTGCTGCCATCTTCATCGTGCTGGTAGTGGGTTTGGTGACATATTTTGTTGTTTACGTAGAGCGTGGGCAGCGAAAAATTCTTGTCAACTATGCTAGGCGCCAAGTGGGTAACAAGGTCTATGGCGGGCAGTCATCGCATCTTCCATTGAAGCTGAACATGGCGGGCGTGATCCCTCCGATTTTTGCTTCGTCCATCATTTTGCTTCCTGCTACGGTGGTGAATTGGTTTAGCGCTGGTGAGTCCATGCGCTGGTTGAAAGATATTTCGGGAGCACTCACACCGGGTCAGCCTGTGTACGTGATGTTTTATGCGACAGCCATCATCTTCTTCTGTTTTTTCTACACGGCCCTTGTGTTCAACAGCCGTGAGACTGCAGACAATCTGAAGAAAAGTGGTGCGTTCATACCCGGTATCCGTCCAGGTGAGCAGACAGCCCGCTACATTGATAAAATACTGCTCCGCCTCACACTGGTTGGTGCGATCTACATCACCTTTGTGTGCTTGCTGCCGGAATTCATGATCATCAAGTACAACGTGCCGTTCTATTTCGGTGGAACATCGTTGTTGATCATTGTGGTGGTTACCATGGATTTCATGGCGCAGGTGCAAAACTACCTGATGTCACAGCAGTATGACTCGCTGTTGAAGAAAGCGAATTTCAAATCGGGGGCAGGTGCTTGATGGTGTTTGCCAACAAGTGATCTGTGAATTTATGGCGCGCTGCGGTTAAAAGCTGTCGCGATTTAACAGTCTAGGGCCTGGCATTATTTGCAGGCGTACAACGTGTTTCAGGCAGTTTGCCGGAGCGTTATCTGATTTTAGGAGTATGAAATGAGAGTCTCGGCTTCGGTCAAGAAAATCTGTCGTAACTGCAAGATCATCCGCCGCAAGGGTGTGGTGCGAGTGATCTGTACCGACCAGCGCCACAAGCAGCGCCAGGGTTGAACAGGAAAGTATTAGAGGACGCACATGGCACGTATCGCTGGTATCAATATTCCGCCGCACAAGCATGCAGAAATTGGCTTGACTGCTATTTTCGGCATCGGTCGCACTCGCGCTCGCAAAATTTGCGAAGCATGCGACATTGCTTATTCCAAAAAGATCAAAGATCTGTCAGACGGTGATCTGGAAAAAATTCGCGACCAAATTGCGCAGTTCACCATTGAGGGTGACCTTCGCCGCGAAACCACGATGAACATCAAGCGCTTGATGGACATTGGTTGCTACCGGGGTTTCCGCCATCGTCGTGGGCTTCCCATGCGCGGTCAGCGCACTCGCACGAATGCGCGTACTCGCAAGGGTCCACGCAAGGGTGCAGCTGCACTGAAGAAATAAAGAGATTGAAAGATCAATATGGCCAAGTCTCCTGCCAATAACGCGGCACAACGCGTACGCAAAAAAGTTCGCAAGAACGTTTCGGATGGTGTTGCTCACGTGCATGCATCGTTTAATAACACGATCATCACGATCACTGATCGCCAAGGCAACGCACTGTCATGGGCGTCGTCGGGCGGTCAGGGTTTCAAGGGTTCACGTAAATCCACGCCTTTCGCAGCCCAGGTGGCTTCTGAAATGGCTGGGCGTGCCGCTATTGAACAGGGCATCAAGAATCTGGATGTAGAAATCAAGGGCCCTGGCCCAGGACGCGAATCCTCGGTGCGTGCTCTTGGCGCGCTCGGTATCCGCATCACTTCGATTTCTGATGTGACGCCAGTGCCGCACAACGGATGCCGTCCGCAAAAACGCCGTCGCATCTGATTTATTTATCAAGCCCACCGCCGCTTGCGCCGGTTTAACCGCTGCAGGCGGCTCCCGCAATTGTTTGCGGAAGTTGACATAGAAGGACATTCAAGTGGCACGCTACCTCGGCCCCAAGGCCAAACTTTCCCGCCGTGAAGGCACTGATCTTTTCCTCAAGAGCGCACGCCGTTCGATCGCGGACAAGTCGAAGTTCGATTCCAAGCCAGGCCAGCACGGCCGTACTTCGGGTCAGCGCACTTCCGACTATGGCCTGCAACTGCGCGAAAAGCAGAAGGTCAAACGCATGTACGGCATTCTGGAAAAGCAGTTCCGCCGTTATTTCGAGGCCGCAGACCGCCGCAAGGGCAACACTGGTGCCAATTTGCTGTCCCTGTTGGAGTGCCGCTTGGACAACGTGGTGTACCGCATGGGCTTCGGTTCTACACGTGCAGAAGCACGTCAGTTGGTGTCCCACAAGGCGATGACCGTCAATGGGCAGTCCGTCAATATCCCTTCGTACCTGGTCAAGACCGGTGACGTGGTTGCCGTGCGTGAAAAATCCAAGAGCCAAGGCCGTATTGCTGAGGCACTTCAGCTGGCACAACAAGTGGGCATGCCCGCTTGGGTCGAGGTCGACGCGGCAAAGACCCAAGGCGTCTTCAAGAAGGTGCCTGATCGCGACGAATTTGGTGCAGACATCAACGAATCCCTGATCGTTGAGTTGTACTCGCGCTAAGCACTGAGCAAAATTACAGTAGAAAATCGTTCCTATACCGCAAGGCATCGCGGTATAGGCGCTTCACCAGCCTTACCGGTGTAACGAGCTGGGGGTATTGAGAGGAAGTCTGCATGCAAACAAATCTGCTGAAACCCAAGGCTATCAACGTGGAGCAGCTAGGCCATAACCGGGCCAAGGTTGCACTGGAGCCGTTCGAGCGTGGATACGGTCATACGTTGGGCAATGCCATTCGGCGTGTCCTGCTCTCGTCCATGGTGGGTTATGCAGCGACAGAAGTGACGATCGCAGGAGTGCTTCACGAGTACTCTTCAATTGATGGTGTTCAGGAAGATGTGGTCAACATCTTGTTGAATCTCAAAGGTGTCGTGTTCAAGCTGCACAACCGTGACGAAGTTACGCTCAGCCTTCGCAAAGATGGTGATGGCGTCGTGACTGCACGTGATATCCAGACACCTCACGATGTAGAAATCGTGAACCCGGACCATGTGATTGCCCATTTGTCGCAAGGCGGCAAGTTGGATATGCAAATCAAGGTCGAGAAAGGCCGCGGCTATGTGCCCGGCAATCAACGCCGCTTCTCGGATGAAACATCCAAGTCGATTGGGCGTATCGTTCTCGATGCTTCGTTTTCTCCAGTCAAGCGGGTCAGCTACACGGTCGAAAGCGCTCGTGTTGAGCAGCGGACCGACCTGGACAAGCTGGTTGTCGAGATCGAGACCAACGGTGCGATCACGGCGGAAGACGCAGTACGCGCATCGGCAAAAATTTTGGTCGAGCAGCTGGCTGTGTTTGCACAGCTTGAAGGTGGCGACCTGCCGGTCTTCCCCGAAGCAGGAAGCCAGCGTGGCAATGCAACGTTTGATCCGATTTTGTTGCGTCCCGTGGATGAGCTTGAACTCACTGTGCGATCCGCCAATTGCCTGAAGGCTGAGAACATTTATTACATTGGTGATCTCATCCAGCGTACGGAGAATGAATTGCTCAAGACCCCGAACCTGGGTCGCAAGTCGCTCAACGAAATCAAGGAAGTGCTCGCGTCGCGCGGGCTGACCTTGGGAATGAAGCTTGAAAACTGGCCACCCGCAGGCTTGGACAAGCGGTAGGCTATAATTTTTTCCCCACATACGGGGGCGTGCCTTAGGCAGTACCTGATACGGCTGTCTGATTTAACTATATATATAAGGAAAGCACCATGCGCCACGGACACGGACTACGCAAACTTAACCGCACCACCTCGCACCGCCTTGCGATGTTGCAAAACATGATGAATTCGCTGCTCCAGCACGAAGCCATCAAAACGACAGTGCCTAAGGCCAAAGAACTGCGTCGAGTGGTTGAGCCCATGATCACTTTGGCTAAGGTAGATACCGTTGCCAATCGTCGTCTGGCATTTGACCGCCTGCGCGATCGTGACATGGTTACGAAGCTGTTCACTGACTTGGGTCCCCGCTTCAATGCACGTCCTGGTGGTTACACCCGTATTCTGAAGATGGGTTACCGCGTTGGTGACAATGCGCCAATGGCATTGGTTGAGTTGGTGGATCGTGCCGATACAAATGAATCTGGCGCAAGTGCCGAAAAGTAAGCTATAATTGATCTCTTGCCGCGCGATGGAGCAGTCTGGTAGCTCGTTGGGCTCATAACCCAAAGGTCGGAGGTTCAAATCCTCCTCGCGCAACCAATATGCAGCATTCAAGCTGCGAAAAAAGCCCACTACTTAGTGGGCT
>JAUYGP010000167.1 GCA_030690515.1 Giesbergeria sp. | reverse complement strand
GAGCACATCCGTGCGCTGCAGGATGCCACCGCGCTCGCCGTAGTAATACTGCGCGCAACCCAAAGTTGCCAGCGCCGCAACGCAAAGAACCCCAAATCGCATGCGGCGCATCATGGCGTCACCACCTTCCAGGTTTTAACTGGCGCCAGCGGGGCGAGCGGCGGCGGGGCCTGGTAGAGCACGGCGTCATCACGCTCGATGTAATACACGTCAGCCGAACCGGCCAGATACCGGTCACCACTCTTGAGTGCGGTGGTAATCAATACCTCGGTGCGCGTGGGGCCGCCAGCGGCAGCTCCATTAGTGCTTAGCTGTGCGGCATCCATTGCCAACCCCAGGGCCAGACCACCGGCAATACCCGAAGCCGTTCCTGGCGAATGCACCGCCCAGTCGCGGGCCACGGCAATACCTGCGGCCAGCCGAGTCCAAGGCATAACGACCCTGTTTTGCACTGCGGCCTCGTGCTGCACCAGTTGCGCCTCCACCGCCAGCTCCACGGCGGCCGGGTTGGTAGAAAGCACCACGCCCCGGTCGAGCAGGCGCACGATCAGCAGCTTGCGAAAGCCCTGGTCGAAACTGGAGTCGCTGGCCACCGAGACATGGATGGGGTGCTCCCCGGCGGGCCAGTCACTGATCTTGCCTGCGATACGGGCCGCTACATCATCAGCCAGAACGTCCCAGTGGTGCACGGCACGCGCCTTTTTCTGGTCCGTGGCCGGGTAGTTGTCGGCACGCGGAACATCCAGCGTGCTGCAGCCACTCGCCAACAGGGCCACGGCGAGAAACGCAGATGCGATCAAGGGCTGCACGGAACCGCGATGCAAGTGTGGAGAGGACATGTACGTCATGGTAGCGACGGTAACCACAAGCAATGGGCACAACAGAGCGGTGTTTTCCGTCCATTCTGCGCACCAGGCATTGGTACGACGCACCAGCCCGGCTGCCTTTTCACCCCGTATTCCGCAACCCCGCCGCAATCCCATTAATCGAAATGTGAATCCCGGTCTGCACCCGCTCGTCCCCCTGCCCCGCGCGCCAGCGGCGCACCAGTTCGACCTGCAGGTGGTGCAGCGGGTCGATGTACGGGAAGCGGTGCTTGATGGAGCGTGCCAGGGCCGTGTTGTGCGCCAGGCGTTGCTTGTCACCGGTGATGCGCGTCAGGACGTCAGCGGTGCGGTGCCACTCCTGCTCGATGGCGCCGAACACTTTTTTGCGCAGGCGGGCGTCCTGCACCAGCTCGCTGTAGCGCGAGGCCAAGGCCAGGTCGCTCTTGGCCAGCACCATGTCCATATTGGACAACAGGGTGCTGAAAAACGGCCACTGCCGGTACATCTTGCGCAGCAGCGCCAGTTGGGCCTTGGGGTCCTGTCCTTCGGCATTCAGGAAAGCCTCGATCGCCGTACCAAAGCCATACCAGCCCGGCAAGGTCAGGCGGCATTGCCCCCAGCTGAAACCCCAGGGGATGGCGCGCAAATCCTCGATCTTCTGGCTGGGTTTGCGCGAGGCGGGGCGTGAGCCGATGTTCAGCTCGGCGATCTCGCGAATCGGTGTGGAATTAAAAAAGTAATCGGTAAAGCCCGGGGTTTCGTACACCAGCGCCCGGTAGGCGGCCATGCTTGTCTGTGAGAGTTGCGCAGCCGCCTGTAGAAAGGCGGGCGTTGCCGACTTGGTAGGCTGCAAAAGCGTGGCCTCCAGCGTGGCGGCAACCAGGGTTTCGAGGTTGCGCCGACCAATTTCGGGGTTGGCGTACTTCGATGCGATCACCTCGCCCTGCTCGGTCAGCCGGATCTGGCCGCGCACCGTGCCCGGTGGCTGCGCCAGGATGGCCTGGTAGCTGGGGCCACCACCGCGCCCCACGGTGCCGCCGCGCCCGTGGAACATACGCAGGCGGATGTGGGGCAGTTGGTCAAAAAGCTCCACCAGCGCAATTTCGGCGCGGTACAGCTCCCAGTTGCTGGTGAAGATACCGCCATCCTTGTTGCTGTCGGAATAGCCGAGCATGATGTCCTGCTCGGCGCCCGAACGCTGCACCAGAGCGGTCACGCCGGGCAACTGGTAGAACGCACGCATGATGGGCGCGGCGTTGCGCAGGTCTTCGATGGTTTCAAACAGCGGCACCACGATCAGGTCGGCGGTGGCTTCACCATCGAGGGTGCCGCGCATCAGGCCCACTTCTTTTTGCAGCAACAGCACTTCCAACAGGTCACTCACCGTTTCGGTGTGGCTGATGATGTAGTGGCGGATGGCCTCGGCGCCGTAGCGCTGGCGCATGCGCAGGGCCGTCTCAAAAATGGCCAGCTCACCCCGCGTGTGTTCGGAGTATTCCGTGCCCATGACACGCAGTGGGCG